>JAYTAY010000509.1:0-2401 GCA_043737255.1 Luteimonas sp. | reverse complement strand
TGGACTGGCGCGCCACCACGCAGCGCGACGGCGTCATGCGCCTGCTCTCGTCGTACCGGCAGTCGCTCGACGGCGCTGCATTCACCCTGCCGCACGGCCTGATGGCGACATTGCCCACAGTGCTGCGGGCCAGCGGTGGGCGGCTGTTGTTGCGCGCATCGGACCATGGCGCCAAGGACATCGCGCAGCTACGCACAGGCGCTTTGCAGTGCGGGCCGCAACGCACTGGCGCCCGGCACGCCGGCGCGGTGCTGCAGGTGAATTTCGAAGTGCTCGCGCGTTGGCATCGCGCCCACGGTGCCAGCGTCCATCAGACCCAGCGCGACGACAACGGCCGGGTGCTGCATGTCGCGCTCCACGATATTGCCGGCGGACGGCTGCAGGAGTGCCTGCCCGACGTGATCGGCCTTCCGCATCCGGACGATCATGTACAGATGCTGCTGGCGTTCGAAACCCTGTCGGCGGCGACGCCGGCGCAGTGTCTGGCCCTGCTGCATGCGCAGGCCGGCGACCCGCGGGCGCTGCGCGCCCTGTCGCGGCACATACCCGACGGTGCGCTTGTCGCCGCAGGGGCCGCGCCGGGTCAATGGCGGGACATGCTTGCGTACTGTCGGGCGCTCCATTACCCGTGGTTTGACGGCAGCGATGAGGACGACGCGATATCGACGCTGTTCGAAACAGTGTCCAGTAGCCTTGCGGCGCTGCCTGCAAATGAACCAGACCAGTATTTTTCCGTCTGATTTGGCGATACAAGCGACAGGTTCCTGCGGTCGCACTACCCGGCCAATCGGCCACCTCATAAGGAGTAAGGCAATGTCAAGCGACGACAGACGGCGAGAAAGCGGGTCCAATTTTAGTTCGCATGCCACTGCTGCGGGCGGGGTTGGATATTCCAGTTTCGTCGCGAGAAACATGACTCTGCAAGAGCAGGCGCTTAGAGGCGGCACGGTTGATCTGAGCACCCGTCTCGGCGCAATGCTGCCAATGTCGCAATTTTCGCCAAGCCAGGTTGGTGGCGGCGCCTATCCAAGCATTCGGGCGATCCATTCGCTAATGGGTGATATTGGACAGTCGAATATCGGCAGCCTGTTCAACTCCCCGGAAGCAATGCACCTCGCGTCGCAGCCGATACAGTCAGGGGCAAATCGGGGACTGGGCCAGCTTGAACATTCGTTCTGGCGTACGCGCATGAATGGGATTGGTGCCTCAGGCGCGGCAAGCATTGGCGAACGATTCGGCGGCGTGATTGGCTCCGCCTTTGTTCCTGATGTTCGTGCAGGGATTCAGGCCGGCTTTGCTTCTTTAAGCGCGACTTTTCCCAGAGCTGCAGTGAGAGCGCCGGGCGCTGCCGCCGTACTTGGCGGCCTATACGTTGCCGGTCGCGCAGAATGGAAAAACATGAGCGAAAATAAACGATGACCAGCTTGGCCTCAACCTTCAAGTGCAACACCCGGACCATAAAGGGTGTCGCGATGGACCAACAGTATTCCCATTTGAGCATGGAAGAGCCAACCTTCACGTAATGGAGGCTCAGCATCAGTCCCGTGCGTCGCACAGAGCGCGATTTGGCTGAACTTCGGCGCTAATCAGGTCTCCGGATCGCGCGCCTTGTCCTTGTTCTTCGTCGATGGCGCGGCGCGATGATGGTAGCGTCCACGATCGTGCCGCGCCTCAGCAGCAGGCCTTTCTCGGTCAAATTGCGTTCATCGCCTCCAGCAGTTTTGGGGCCAGTTGGTGGGTTTCCAACAGACGTCGGAAGTTCAACACTGTGGTCTCGTCCGGCAACGCTTCCGCCAGCGGCAGCTGGGCGAACCAGCGCATCGGTACGATCTCGTAAAGCGCTTCTTCCATGCCCGGGTCGCTCGGACCTAACCAGTTCTGCATCAGACGGATGCGCAACATCGAAGCCATCGGACACGGATGGCGACCGCGTTCCGCGTTCGGATAGTGCGGCTCGATCAGGGCCAACAGCTCCCGCCACGGAACCGCCTGCTCCATCTCTGCCAGGAGAATCTCGCGGCGCGTGCGCTTGCCCGCATACTCCAGATCGCCAAAGGTAAGCTGTGTCATGCGGCAACTGTCGCCGCACGTCGTGCAAGCCGCCAGCTATTGGGCTGGGGACTTGTTCAGAGGTTCCCTAGAGTTTCAGATCCAGCGCGATGCCATGCTTGCGAGACGCGGGCACGGCATCGGTCACATCGCCGTTGATCGCTTTGCGCACGTCTTCGGGCACGCGATAGGACAGGATGGTCTGGGTGCGCGTCGGCAGCGGTTCGTCGATGGTGGCGGGCGCTTCGATGCAGGTGGGCTGTTCGACCCAACCCCAGTGGCCGGGCACCGAGGCGCGCCGGGTATCTTCGTTGGGGTGTGCGGTGCCCAGTTCCGGCCGGAGATGACCGAC
>JAYTAY010000508.1:0-2402 GCA_043737255.1 Luteimonas sp. | reverse complement strand
CAATCTGCGCGACCCGGCGCTGTACCGGATCAAACATATTGAGCATCAGAACACCGGCAACGACTGGCCGATCTATCCGATGTACGACTACGCGCATTCGCTCAGCGATGCGATCGAGGGCATCACGCATTCGCTGTGCACGCTGGAGTTCGAGGACCACCGGCCGTTGTACGACTGGTGCGTCGACAAGGTCGACCTGGGCAAGTCACCGGAGCTATTGCAGCCCCTGCTCGACAAGGGCCTGTCGAATCAGGCCGGCAAGCCGCGTCAGATCGAGTTCTCGCGCCTTAACATCAACTACACGGTGATGAGCAAGCGCAAGCTGGCGGCGATGGTTGGTGAAGGCCTCGTCGATGGCTGGGACGATCCACGCATGCCGACGTTGCAGGGCATCCGCCGCCGCGGCTATACGCCGGCATCGCTGCGGTTGCTGGCCGACCGCGTCGGCATCAGCAAACAGAATTCGGTCACAGACTTCTCGATCCTCGAAGGTTGCCTGCGCGACGACCTCGACGTGCATGCGCCGCGGCGGATGGCGGTGATCGATCCGTTGAAGTTCGTGTTGACCAATCTGCCGGATGGCCATTCCGAAACGCTGTCGTTTGCCAACCATCCCAAGGACGAATCCTTCGGCAAGCGCGACATTCCGTTTTCGCGCGCATTGTGGATCGAGCGCGAGGATTTCGCCGAAGTCCCGCCGAAAGGCTGGAAGCGGCTGGTGCCTGGCGGCGATGTGCGGTTGCGTGGCGCGGGCATAGTCCGCTGCGATGAAGTCATCAAGGACGACGCCGGCAACATCATCGAATTGCGCGGCACGCTTGATTCCGAATCGCGACCCGGCATGGCCGGCGCCGATCGCAAGGTCAAGGGCACGATCCACTGGGTCAGCGCGCAACACGCGGTTCCGGCGGAAATCCGTCTCTACGACCGCTTGTTTTCAGCGCCGAATCCGGACGATGAATCCGAAGGCAAGACCTACCGCGATCATCTCAACCCCGATTCGCGTCGCAGCATCGTTGGTTATGTCGAGCCATCAGCTGCGGACGCCGCGCCCGAGCAAAGTTTCCAGTTCGAGCGGCTCGGCTATTTCGTCGCGGATCGCCGCGATCATCGCCCCGATGCGCCGGTGTTCAATCGCAGCGTCACGCTGCGCGATACATGGGGCCAACAAGGAGGCCGCTGATGTCCACCCGCAACTGGTTTCTTGCATTGTTCATGGCGGCCTGCAGCGCCGCGTGCGCGGCGCCTGCCCCCGAATCTTCGGCACCCGAATCGACGCCTGCGTTGTCCACTCAGGCCGGAGACGCCGTACCTGTGCCTGTTCAGACTTCACCGGCCCCGTCTGCGCCGAAGTCGACCAAACCGCCGCCTTCGATGAGCGATCCACTGCCGCCTGAGGTCATGCCGACGCCCGTAACGGCAGGCAAGCAGGTGGTCATCGATCAAAGCTGCAAGACCAACGCCGATTGCGTGGTCAGGAATGTCGGCAGTTGCTGCGGCGCGATGCCCGCGTGCGTCAACAAGAACAGTGCGGTTCCGGATCCGGCCGCCGTGCAGGCGCAGTGCGCCAAGGAAGGCCGCGTCTCGACGTGCGGGTTCAATCCGATCACGGCATGCACCTGCGCGAATGGGCAATGCGTCTCGGAGCAGGAGCCCGTTGGTGGCTGGATCAACGGCGCGGCGCCGCCGCACACGGATCGCTGATGCTGCTGGCGCAAATCCATCTGACGCTGCCGGTGTGGGTGCACGACGAGGTCGATGCATCGGCCGTTTATGCCAGCGATGCCGACAAGGTGGCGTTGGCAATCGCGTTGTCGAAGCACAACATTGATGCGCGCACTGGCGGCCCGTTTGGCGCTGTCGTGTTCGGACCGAGTGATCGTGTGGTCGCCATCGGCGTCAATCGCGTATTGCCGCAGAACTGCTCGATCGCGCATGCCGAGAACATGGCCTACATGCTGGCGCAACAACGCCTGCAACGCGCACGCCTCAACGAGAACGCCGACGGCGTACGCGACGGGCATTACACGCTCGCCACCTCTGCGCAACCGTGCTGCCAGTGCTACGGCGCGACCGTGTGGGCCGGCATCGATCGCCTGCTGATCGGCGCGCGTTCCGAAGACGTCATGGAATTGACCGAGTTCGACGAAGGCCCGCTGCCGGCAGACTGGATTGGCGAATTGAACAAGCGTGGCATCGAGGTCGTGCGCGACCTGCATCGCGATGCGGCGCGCGACGTGTTGCGCGCGTATGGCGAACAGGGTGGCGACCGCTATTGACGGTCTGCTGTGCTACTGCCGCGCCGGGTTCGAGCCCGAACTCGCGGCGGAACTTGGCCATCGTGCCGCCGTTGAACAGCGCAGTGGTTATGCGAAGGCGGCGCGTGGCAGCGGTTACGTTCT
>JAYTAY010000507.1:0-2423 GCA_043737255.1 Luteimonas sp. | reverse complement strand
TCACCTCCGTCAGCGTCCCCGCCAAGCCGAAGCGCAAGGGCATCAACCCGTTCACCAAGGAAGAGCAGTGGTTCGCTGCCAAACCGGCTTCGATCAAGGTCAAGGTGCGTCCGCTGAAGAAGTTGAAGGACGCGGCTGCCTGATTTGTTTGCACACGGTGCGGTGAGCCGCTGGCTGGCCGCATTGATGAGGGCCGGATTTCCGTTCATTGAAACGTAAATCCGGCCTTTTTTTATGGATTCGACTCCAGTGCCCAAAGCCCGGACCGCCGCTGCTGCCATATGCCTGCTCGACCTGCCGAACATCGGTCCTGCAATGGTCGATGACTTCCGCAACCTCGGTATCGATCAGCCGCAACAATTAATCGGCAAGGATCCCTACGCGTTGTACGAGCGCCTGTGCAAAGTGACAGGCACGCGCCACGATCCGTGCGTCATCGATACGTTGATCAGCGCGGTGCGCTTCATGGAAGGCGCGCCGCCGCAACCGTGGTGGCATTACACGGCGGAGCGCAAGGCGGCGTTGGCAGGAGATTGACGCTGCGCCTCGCGAAAAGCCGCTAGCCTGCGCAGATGGCGACCCCACCGACCGAGCTTCGAGCCCGCGATTACGCACCCGCTGCGCGGCGGCTGATCAAGACACTTTTACTGCTCGTCGCATTCGTGGCATTTGCATCCTGGTCGTGGCAGCAACCCTTCATGGCGAAACCGCGCGTACTGTGGGAATTGTCGCGGATGCCACCGCCGGATGCATTGCCGGTACCTGTGCAAGGCGTGGCTGCCTCGCGCATCGCCGACACCTTCGGCGCGCCGCGCGGTAGCGAACGCACCCATGCCGGCGTCGACATCTTCGCCATGCGCGGCACGTTGATCCTCAGCACCACGCGCGGTGTCGTGGTCTCCGTGCGAGAAAGCGGGCTTGGCGGCAAGCAGGTCTGGGTGCTGGGTCCGGCGCGCGAGCGGCACTACTACGCGCACCTCGACGACTGGGAGCAAGCACTCACCGTGGGTGACATCGTGCTGCCCGGCGACGCGCTGGGCGTCGTCGGCGATACCGGCAACGCGCGCGGTACGCCGCCGCACCTGCACTACGGGATCTATGGCGCCGAGGGCGCTTACGACCCGTTGCCACTGCTGCGCGCAGGCGTGACGCGCACACGCTAGCCGCCTACACTCGCGCGAAAACCACGCCTTGTGGCCTGTCGCGGGTAACACGTCATGCGGATCGCATTGTTGCTGCTCAGCACCACCTTGTTCGCCAGTTGCTCATGCCAGCGCGGCAGTGACGACGCGGCACTTGTGGCGTCGACCGAACAGGTGGCCGTCCAGCAAACGGCATCCGCCAGGGCCAACACCGCTGCTGCGGCCGCGAAAGAACTCGCCCGTCTGCAGGCCGCCCACTTTGCGGCGTATTCCGACGCCGTTTCCGTGGTGCAGAGCTATCTTTCCGCAGTCGGCGCGCAGGATTGGAAAAAGGCGAATCCCTACTGGACCAATCAACGACCGGGTTCCGGCGAAGCCAGCTTGCGGTCGCTGAAGAAACTGCACTCGCTCCGGATCGAAAACGACACACCCAGAGCGCTCGACAAGGAACCCATTCCAAACGCGCTCGAAGTGCCGGTGAACCTGCGCGCCAGTTTTCAGGATGGCCGGCCGATGCAGCGCTACCGCGGCTGGTACGGGGTGCGCCGCAAAGTGTCCGGTGACGGCTGGGAAATCACTTCGGCCTCAATCGACGCCGTTGCCCGCTAGACCATCACCATGTCGTCAGCCCGCTGCTGCCGATCCGTTGTTTTCCATTGAATAAAGGGGTCGATCGTGGACAAACGTTTCTGGATTTGCGGCGTCGTGATGTTTTTGGCCGCCATGCTGCTGTCGGGTGTGGTGCATGCGGTACTGCTGAAGCCGGACTACCTGGCGCTGGGCCCGATGTATCGCGGCGATGCGCAAGGACAGGCGTTCATGCCGTGGATGTTGCTGGCGCATGCGCTGATCGGTTTTGCGATGACCTGGATCTACCGCCAAGGCTTTTCTGCCGGCAACTCGAACATCAGCCAGGGACTGCGCTTCGGCCTTGCGATGGCGTTGTTCTCGACAATCCCCGGTTACCTGATTTATTACGCGGTGCAACCGTTGCCGGTGGCGCTGGTGATCAAGCAGATTGTCTTCGGCACGATTTCGATGTTGCTGCTGGGTGCATTGCTGGCGTATCTGCAGCCGCGGCGCATGGTGCTCTGACGCTCAAGGGCGAGTGCGACTACAGCTTGGCAGCTTCCAAATCAGTCAACATTACCGTCATCCCTGCGGAGGCGGGAATTCTGCGACTTGATGACTTGAACGCGAAGTCACGGGGTCGCCGCCTTCGCGGGGATGACCATTGAATCAGCATCCTGATCTTGCGTTCACGTATAGCGCGTACCGTGC
>JAYTAY010000506.1:0-2424 GCA_043737255.1 Luteimonas sp. | reverse complement strand
GGCTTTGGGTGGTGCGCAAGGATGGTCGAAAGGCTCGAGCGGATCACGCGGATACCACTTCAAAAATCCGCGTTTATCCGCGCAACCCGTGGCCGATGGCTTTCGCTCAGTTTTGTCACGATCCGGGCGAAGAGCGGTGGGCCAAGGCACAGTACGTTCAAAGCGGTTCACAACTGTCATCGCAGGAAATCGCGCCAGAACGCCGCCCCCAGTCCAGCGAGGCGCCGCGCGAAATCGGCGGCATTCTTGTAGCGGCCCGGAAAACGGTGCTTCCGATACAGATACTCGGCCACCATGAAGCCACCCATGATCCCGTAGTCCAGCAGGTTGGCGAACCAGGACCACTGCACCTGCGTGACGGTGACCGGCGGCTGCACGCCGAGTTGCGCCAGCAAACCGGCCGGCGTGGCGATCAACGCCAGTGTCAGATTCAACACCCCGAGCACCGACAGCAACACCGCCCAAGCGGCCGTCAGCGCGCGCGTGTAACTGCGCAGTTCCGGTGCGAGCTCGGGCGCGGTGGTGCGTTCCAGCGCGGCGACAATCTTGCTGATCAGCGGTACGCGGCCATGGCGCAGGCTGCGCGCGAACCACCACGCCACCAGCGCGACGAACGCAAACGGCACCAGAAGCAACGGCACGTGTGCGTACGGCGTCTGCGCCAACCAGGCCGCGCCGGCGGCGCCAACCAACAACGCGACCCACGCCGAGATCCGCCCGTGCAGCAGCGGCGCAATCAGAACCACTACCATCAATACGCCGATCGCGAGCGCCGCCAGCACGCTGTCTTGCCGCGCGCTGGCCAGATGCGCCAGGATCGAATAAACGACCGCCAGGGCGGTCCGGACGATTAGGATCAAACCGCTTTGTGCTGCTCGACGTGCGCCGACAACGCGCGCAGCGAGGCAAAGACCCGACGGTTGTCCTCGTTGTCGGATTTGAGCTGGAAGCCGTAGCGTTTGCTGATGGCCAGCGACAGTTCCAGCGCATCAATCGAATCCAGGCCGAGGCCGGCGCCGAACAGCGGCGCGTCGGGATCGATCTCGGCAGCGCTGACCCCTTCCAGATTCAGGCTTTCGACCAGCAAGTTGGCGAGTTCAGTTTCGGCAGCAGTCAACGACGACATTCGGATTTCCGTGCAAGTGGGACGATCGGGCCAAGTGGGACGGGATGTAGCGGGTCTCAGGTCGGAGCGCAGGGCCGCGTATCATTCGCGCTGACGAAATGATCGCATGCGCGAGCCGGAACAGCGAATGATGAATGCGGTGCCAGACACGGATGTGCAGGTCGACGTACACGTCAATCCACCCCAGACAAACCGCGCGCAGGCCAGCGCTACCGCGACACCCGAGGTCGAAACGCCTGACGTGCTGGTGATCGGCGGCGGACCGGCCGGCACCTCCGCAGCCACGCTGCTCGCACGCAAGGGCTGGCAGGTGACGCTGCTGGAAAACGACCGGCATCCGCGGTTCCATGTCGGCGAGTCGCTGCTGCCGATGAACATGCCGATCCTCAAGCGACTGGGCGTGCTGGAACAGGTACGCGCGATCGGCGTGCTCAAGCTCGGCGCCGATTTCCCCAATGACCAGGGTCACTACAACGTCTTCAGCTTCAAGCGCGCGCTGGATGCAAAGTCGGACTTCGCCTTCCACGTCAAACGCGAGGAATTCGACCAGTTGCTGTTCGAGCACGCGCGCAGCAACGGCGTGGACGCGCGTGAAGGAGTCCAAGTGGGCCAGGTCGCGTTCGCCGACGACGGCACCATCAACGTGCAGGCCGGCGCGCAGCGCTACCAGCCGCGCTACCTGCTGGACGCCAGCGGCCGCGATGCCTTCGTCGGCAGCAAGCTCGGCATCAAGCGCAAGAATGCACGGCACGCCTCGGCGGCGGTGTTCAGCCATTTCCACGGCGTGCGCCGGCGCGAGGGGGCGGATGCCGGCAACATCAGCATTTACCGTCACGAGCACGGCTGGGCGTGGCTGATTCCGCTGCGCGCCGACGTGATGAGTGCGGGCGTGGTGTGTTTTCCCGACTATCTCAAGCAGCGCAAGGGCGACACCAAAGGCTTCCTGATGCGCACACTCGCGCTGGCACCGGAGATTGCCGAGCGCATGCAGGGCGCCGAGCGTGTCGCGCCGGTGCATGTCACCGGCAACTACGCCTGCGAGTGCACGCGCATGCACGGCCGCCACTGGTCGCTGCTGGGCGACGCCTATGCCTTCGTCGATCCGATGTTCTCCTCCGGCGTATTCCTGGCCATGCACAGCGCGGAACTGGGCGCGGACATGGTGGATGCGGCGCTGCGCGAACCTGCGCGTGAGGCACGCCTGCAGCGCGCATTGGAAAAACGCTTCAATCGCGGCCTGGGCGAATTCAAGTGGTTCATCTACCGCTTCACCTCGCCGACCATGGAGCATCTGTTCG
>JAYTAY010000505.1:0-12815 GCA_043737255.1 Luteimonas sp. | reverse complement strand
AAGGTGAAGTGCTGCAGCTGTTGCATGTCCGCAACCCGGACACTGACGAAACCGCCTACCTGCGCGTGATCGAACGCAAGACCGCGGTGCTGTTCGCGGCCGCGACGCAACTGGGTGCGTTGCTTGCAGGCGCGGACAAGGCAACGCAGCAACGGCTGTACGACTACGGGATGCACCTCGGCTACGCATTCCAGATCGCCGACGACGTGCTCGATTATTCTGCCGACGAAACCGACCTTGGCAAACACCTCGGTGATGACCTCGCCGAAGGCAAGGCCACGCTGCCGTTGATCCATGCGATGGCGCATGCCGATGATGCGACACGTGCGCGTCTGCGCGATATCGTCGAGCATGGCGATGGTGATGCGCTGCCTGAAGCGCTCGCCGCAATTCATGCGACCAGCGGGCTCGAATACAGTCGTGCGCGTGCAGCGGAATATGCGCGAGCCGCAGAACAAGCGCTTGATGGGCTGGTAGAGAACGATGCAGTCGCCGCATTACGCGGCTTGGCGCAATACGCGACCAATCGCAATTACTAGCGGGAGGACCGTAGCCGGATTTCCGTTGGCGGTCGACGCTCTACACTGGAATGCAGCGCGGGAATCCTGCGATCATTCGCTGATTTCGATTCGCGCAATGCGTCCCGCGTCACCGCTGAGCCAGCCGGTATTGCCGGCGAGATCAATGGCGTCGTAGCCGGCATCGGAGACTGGCTTCCATGCATTCTCGTTCCAACTGTCGACGCCGCTGGGGCCGACTACGACACAGCGTGACGAATCGTGCGCGCAAGCAACGCCAGAGCGGTAGCCGCGCAGAGGCAAGGTTTCCCGCAATGTAATCAACTCGGCTCCTTTGATAGTGAGCCGTTTGACTGGCGTCTTGATCTCGTTGCCTTGGCGCGAGTCGGCGCATTCGATCACTCTTTGCTCCAGGGAATGCAGGGCGCCTTGCGTGGTAACCGCGGCAATCCCGGCTGCGGTTTCTGCTTTGTAGTCGCCTCCGACAAGAATTGCGTTTGCCGCGCTGGCTGCAACCGAAAAATACCCTCTGGATTCTCCCGACGGTCCTTCGGCAGCGCTCGTCGCGCTCCACACTTCGTCGGCCAACACCTTGATGTGGGCCCGCGCCCTCGTTCCCCCGGTGACTGCAATCAGCCCGCCACCTGTGATTGCGATGCATGTTCCGCTTGCCGCGAAAGCGGCCTCGCCTTGCGCCGCAGCAGGACCAGAACCTTGAAGCTGCCAGCTTCTACCAGCATTACTGCTTGCATAAATCTGAAAGCGGCCGTCTACAGGATCACCGAGCATCCAACCGTTCTTGCCCTCAAACACCATGCAATCGAAGAACGCACGCGGATCGCTGTTCTGCAGGGCGAGTGTCCATGTCCCGCCTGCATCTTCGGTGCGATACACCCGCGATGCCTCACCGGATCCGATACTCAGAACGACTGCGGTCTCGGCATCGAAACCTTCGACATCGCGAAAATCCAGTTCTCCTGCACCCGGCACCTTGATCGTTTGCCAGACCTTGCCGCCATCGATCGTACGCAGCACCGTACCTTCCCGGCCGCTGGCCCAAGCCACATCAGCGCTGACTGCGGAAATGCCGCGCAGGCGAACCTTGACGCCGCTGTCTTGCGGAATGATGCGGACTTCTGCAAACGCTGCGCCTGTGATGGCGAGCATCGTGACGGCAAGAAGGATGCGAAATATCGGCATGAGTACGTCTCGAACGAGAACGCGTCGGAGCCTAACATGCCGAGCAAAGCTGCTGACGCAGCCGCACTAGTGTTTTTGTAGAGCGAGCTTGCTCCACTGCCCTTGGCGTAAAAGTAGCGGAGCAAGCTCCGCTCTACAGGCGACAGTGCCTGAGCTCTGAAATTCACGCCATTTGGACGACTGCGATCAAGCCGGTGCGGGTACAGCGAGTTGCGCGTGCTTGCGCACGATCAGCATCGCCGTTTCCAGCGCCTGCTCGTAATTCAGCCGTGGATCGACAGTCGAACGGTATGCACGTTCGAGATCGATCTCAGTCAGGTCGCGTGCGCCGCCGGTGCATTCGGTGACGTCTTCGCCGGTCAGCTCAAGATGCACGCCACCCAGTCGTGTTCCTGACGCAGCATGCAACTCGAACGATTGCTCGATCTCGCTGCGGATATTGGCGAAACGCCGCGTCTTGTAGCCGTTGCTGGTGGACTCGGTGTTGCCATGCATCGGATCGCAGATCCACAACACGCGACGGCCGTCGCGACGCACCGCATCGAGCAACGGTGGCAGCTTCTCCGCGACGTGTGCGGCGCCCATGCGATGGATGAAGCTCAGGCGGCCCGGCTCGTCATCGGGACTCAGCACATCCATCAGTTTCAGCAACTGTTCCGGCGTCACGCCTGGTCCGATCTTGATCGCGATGGGATTGCGGATGCCACGGAAATATTCCGTGTGGGCGCCATCGAGAGCTGCGGTCCGCATTCCAATCCATGGGAAGTGCGTACTGAGATTGAACCAGCCCCACTGTCGCGGGACTTGGCGGGTTTGTGCTTCCTCGTACGGCAGCAGCAGCGCTTCGTGCGAGGTGTAGAAGTCGACACGATTGAGATTGTGCACTTGCGCGCCAGACAAGGTTTCCATGAAACGTACGGCGTCGCCAATGGCGCCCACCATGTGGTGGTATTCGTCCGCCAGCGGCGAATGTCCCACCCAACCAAGGTCCCAGTACTCGGGATGATGCAGGTCGGCGAAACCGCCATCGATCAACGAACGCACGAAGTTCATCGTCATCGCCGAGCGCGCATGCCCCTTGATCATCCGCCGCGGATCGGGAATGCGTGATTCGGTGGTGAACTCCGGGGCGTTGACCATGTCACCGCGGTAGCTCGACAACGTGACATCGCCCCGGGTTTCGGTGTCGGTTGAACGCGGCTTGGCGTATTGCCCCGCAAAACGACCCACGCGCACAACCGGCAGACGCAGGCCGTGCACCAGCACCAGACTCATCTGCAACAACACCTTGAGGCGATTGGAGATGATCTCGGAACTGCAGTCGCTGAAACTTTCAGCGCAATCACCACCCTGCAACAGGAAGCGCTTGCCTTCCTGTGCTTCAGCGAGTTGCTGCTTGAGCGCCGTGATTTCCCAAGACGTCACCAGCGGCGGTAACGCGTGCAACTCCTCCAACACGGAGGTCAGCGCCTGCGCATCCGGATACGTAGGCAACTGCAATGCCGGACGCGAGCGCCAGCTTGCTGGCGTCCAATCTGACGGCACATTGACGGCGCGGAGATTGCGATCGGAGCTGGGCATGGTTTCGATGTGCGAGTCGACGAACAGGCGATGCTGCGATGCATCATCCGCTTGATGTGGCGCGGCTGCAACGGTCATCGGGGCAGGCATTCATCCCGCGTCAGCGGCGTCGAAATCCTGCATGCAACGCCCAACTGGCGAGGACGACGAAAAACACGAAGCACCAAGCCGGCATCGACAGGCCCAGGAAGGTCCAGTCGATGTTGCTGCAATCCCCCGATGCGGTCAGCACTTTACGGATGACACCCGTCAGCGGCATCGTTTGCAGCATGAAGTCCATGCCGGCGCCGCACGACGGAATCGGCGGTGGAAAAAGTTGTACCCAGACGTGCCGTCCCGCTATTCCTGCACCGATCGCAGCAGCGACCAAAGCCAACACCCCATAGGTACGCCGTCCGAGCGGGTGGATTGGCGCGTGCAAGCTACCGAGCAAGAACACGATACCCAGCGCAGCGAAAGCGATCCGCTGGAAAATGCAGAACGGACAAGGCAACAGCCGCTGCACGAATTGCACGTACAGCGCATACGCAATCAGTCCCGCGCAGATCACGAAACCAAGCAGGAACTGGGCACGAAACGACCAACGCAATGGATTTGGATTCATGGGTTTACCATAGCAAAAACCCCGGAACCAGTCCGGGGTTTCGAGACAACGCAACGGTTCGCTTACTCAGCCGAAGCGTCCGCCACTTGCGGGCGGTCGACCAACTCGACATACGCCATCGGAGCATTGTCGCCTGCACGGAACCCGCACTTGAGTATGCGCAGGTAGCCGCCTGGACGCTCGCGGTAGCGCGGACCCAGCACGGTGAACAGCGTGCCGACCGCTTCCTTGTCCTGCAATCGCGACATGGCCAGGCGCCGATTGGCGACGCCGTCGGTCTTGCCCATGGTGATCAGCGGCTCGGCGACGCGACGCAGTTCTTTCGCCTTCGGCAGCGTGGTACGGATCAGTTCGTGCTTGATCAGCGAGGCAGCCATGTTGACGAACATCGCCTTGCGATGTGCGCTGGTGCGGCTGAACTTGCGTCCGGATTTCAGGTGGCGCATGGTCGTGGTTCCTAATTAGCCCATCATGCCGTGCTGGGAAATTCCCGCCGGCGGCCAGTTTTCGAGCTTCATGCCGAGCGACAGTCCGCGCTGGGCAAGCACTTCCTTGATCTCGGTCAACGATTTCTTGCCCAGGTTTGGGGTCTTGAGCAGTTCTACTTCGGTCTTCTGGATCAGATCGCCGATGTAGTAAATGCTCTCGGCCTTGAGGCAGTTGGCCGAACGAACCGTCAACTCCAGGTCGTCGATCGGACGCAGCAGGATCGGATCCACGCCGGTCGCGACCGGCTTGGCGGCACCGCGCTCGCGGTGGGTGAAGTCGCCGAATACCGAAAGCTGATCGGTGAGAATGTCGGCCGCTGTACGCACGGCTTCCTCAGCATCAATCGTGCCGTTGGTTTCGATTTCCAGCACCAGCTTGTCCAGGTCGGTACGCTGCTCGACGCGCGCGGCTTCCACCGCATACGCTACGCGGCGTACCGGCGAAAACGACGCATCCAGCATCAACCGTCCGATGGTGCGGGTTTCTTCATCGGGACGACGGCGTGCCGTGGCCGGCTGGTAGCCGAACCCGCGCTCGATCTTCAGACGCATGTTGAGCGCCGTGTCCTTGGTCAAATGCGCGATCACATGGTCGAGGTTAAGGATTTCAACGTTGTGGTCGGTCTTGATGTCCGCGGCGGTGACGACGCCCGGACCCTGCTTGCTCAGGCTCAGCGTTGAGGATTCGCCGGTGCCCATGCGGATGGCGACGTCCTTGAGGTTGAGCAACACTTCCAGCACATCTTCCTGAAGGCCTTCGACCGTGGTGTATTCATGCAACACGCCGTCTATCTCGACTTCGGTGATCGCGTAACCCGGGATGGAGGACAACAGCACGCGACGCAGAGCGTTGCCGAGTGTGTGGCCGTAGCCGCGTTCCAGCGGTTCGATCACGACCTTCGCACGGTTGTCGCCGAGGCGTTCGATCTGGGGGCCGCGCGGGCGCAGCACTTGATTGGCGGTAACCGACATGTATGACGTCTCCTGCAAACCTCCGACGGAGCCGGAGGGTGCGTAACAAATGAATTACTTCGAGTACAACTCGATGATCAACGCCTCGTTGATATCGGCGGGCAGATCAGCGCGATCCGGAACCGACTTGAACACGCCGCTGAATTTATTGGAGTCAACTTCGACCCACGTCGGCGACAGATCCATCTGCGACGAGACGTTCAACGCTTCCTGCACGCGCAGCTGTTTCTGTGCGCGCTCAGATAACGCAATCGCATCGCCTGCCTTGATCTGGAAAGAAGGCAGGTTGACTGGTTTGCCATTGACCGTGATGCCGCGATGCGACACCAGCTGGCGTGCAGCCGGACGCGTCACCGCAAAACCCATGCGGTAGATCACGTTGTCGAGACGGGTCTCGAGCAATTGCAGAAGGTTCTCGCCGGTGTTGCCTTTCTTGGTGGAGGCTTTCTTGTAGTAGTTGCGGAACTGACGCTCCAGCAAACCGTAGATACGCTTGACTTTCTGCTTCTCGCGCAGTTGGGTGGCGTAATCGGAGAGCTTGCCCTTGCGGGTCGTCGTCGCGCCGTGCTGGCCGGGCTTTTGCTCCAGCTTGCACTTGGAGTCCAGCGCGCGGGTCGGACTCTTGAGCGACAGGTCTGCGCCTTCGCGGCGCGCGAGCTTACAGGTGGGACCGAGATAACGTGCCATTTCTCAAATACTCCTCAGACACGCCGCTTTTTCGGCGGACGACAACCGTTATGTGGGATCGGCGTGACGTCGATGATGTTGATGATCTTGTAACCGACGTTGTTCAACGAACGTACTGCGGACTCACGGCCCGGGCCTGGACCCTTGATGCGGACTTCCAGAGCCTTGACGCCGTAATCGAGCGCGGCCTTGCCGGCCTTCTCGGCGGCGACCTGCGCGGCGAACGGGGTCGACTTGCGCGAACCGCGGAAACCCGCACCACCTGAAGTGGCCCACGACAGTGCATTGCCCTGACGATCGGTGATGGTAATGATGGTGTTGTTGAACGAAGCGTGGACGTGCGCAATGCCGTCTGTGACGATGCGCTTGATCTTCTTCTTGGTTTTTGCTGCTGCCGGCTTAGCCATGATTTATTCCTTACTTCCTGATGGCTTTGCGTGGACCCTTGCGGGTGCGTGCATTGGTACGTGTGCGTTGACCACGCAATGGCAAACCACGGCGATGGCGCAGACCCCGATAACACGCCAGATCCATCAGTCGCTTGATCGCGATACCAACTTCACGGCGTAGATCACCCTCGACCACGTATTTGCCGACTTCGGCGCGCAGGCGCTCGACGTCTGGCTCGGACAGATCGCGGATCTTGGTCGCCAAGGTGACACCGGCGTCCACACAGACCTTCTTTGAGCGAGTACGGCCGATGCCGTAAATGCTTTGCAGCCCAACCCAGACATGTTTCTGGGCAGGCAGATTGACACCTGCAATTCGCGCCATGACGGCGTTCTCCAAACGGTTTGGCAACCGGATATGTGGGTCCGGCGCAGTGAACTGGAAATGTTAACAATATCCCGGGTTATTTGGAAGCCATTCGATGCAAACACATCGAATGACCCGGCATGGGGAGTGTGCCCATGCTCTGGCGACGAGGACTGGCTGATGGAAGACCGCAAGACGCGACCTTCCGACTCTCCCAGCGCCACTCAAGCGCCGGGACTGGCCAGAACTCACCCGCGCGCGGGATTGCCGCGCGAGCCGCCCTTCAAATTTGCCTTCTTCAACAGGCTTTCATACTGATGAGACATCAGATGTGCCTGAATTTGGGCGATGAAATCCATGACCACCACGACCACGATCAGCAGCGACGTGCCGCCAAAGTAGAACGAGGTGCCCATCTGGGTACGCATGATCTCCGGCAACAGGCAGACCAGTACAAGGTAGGCAGCACCGGCAGCGGTGAGACGCGTCAATACCCCGTCGATGTAGTCGGCCGTCGCCTTGCCTGGGCGGATGCCCGGAATCAATGCGCCCGATTTTTTCAGGTTATCGGCAGTTTCCTGCGAGTTGAATACCAGCGCCGTATAAAAGAACGCAAAACCCGCGATTAGCGCCGCGAACACGATCATGTGCAGCGGCTCGCCTGGCGACAGCGCCTGCGCAATCCGCTGCAACACTGAGGTCGAACCCGGCGTCGATTGGCTGAACCACTGCGCGGCCGTAGCCGGGAACATGATGATGCTCGAGGCGAAGATGGCCGGGATCACGCCCGCCATATTCAGCTTCAACGGCAGGAACGAACTCTGGTTCATGTACGCACTGCGACCACCCTGGCGGCGCGCGTAATTGACCGTTACCCGCCGCTGTCCGCGCTCGACGAAGACCACGAAGAACGTAAACAAGAGGACGATCAGCAAAATCGCGATCACCGTCAATGAACTCATCTCGCCATTACGCACCTGCTCAAGCGTGCTCAGCACCGCCCCCGGCAAACCCGCGACGATGCCGGCGAAGATGATCAACGAGACGCCGTTGCCGACGCCGCGCTCAGTGACCTGCTCGCCCAGCCACATCAGGAACATGGTGCCCGCAGTCAGCGCGATCACCGCAGTCAAGACAAAACCAGGACCCGGCGTATAGACCACCGGAATGCCATTGCTGGCGCCGGAACTCTGTAGCGCAACCGCGATGCCCGCTGCCTGGAACACCGCTAACGGCACTGCGCCCATGCGTGACCATTGCGTGATCTTGCGACGCCCGGATTCGCCTTCCTTCTGGATGGCTTTCAGGCTCGGAAAGATATGCGAACACAACTGCACGATGATCGACGACGAGATGTAGGGCACGACATTCAACGCGAACAGGCTGAAGCGCTCCAGCGCACCGCCCGAGAACATGTTGAACATGTCGACGATGGTGCCTTCCTGCGCTTCCATCAATTGCAACATCGCGTCGGGGTTGACGCCCGGCACCGGGATGAAGCAACCGATGCGATAGACGATGAGTGCACCAACCACGAACAACAGGCGTGAGCGCAGCTCGGCAAACTTGCCGAGACCGCCGCCGATGTTTCCCATTGCGTTGCCGCTGCGACCCATCCTCTGATTACTCCTCGAACTTTCCGCCGGCCGCTTCGATCGCCGCCTTGGCGCCAGCAGTGGCCAACAGGCCTTTCAACACCAGTTTCTTGGTGATCTCGCCTTTCTTTACGATCTTGGCCTGCTTGGCGCTGCTCGGCACCAGCTTGGCTGCACGCAGCGCTGCAAAGTCGACAGTGTCGCCTTTGATCAGATCGAGCTTGTACAGCATCACTTCGGCGGTATCAAGTTTGAGCTTGGAGCGGAAGCCGACCTTCGGCAGTCGCATCTGCATCGGCATCTGGCCGCCTTCGAAACCGGCCTTGATCTTGCCTTTACCGGCACGTGCGAACGAACCCTTGTGGCCGCGGCCGCAGGTCTTGCCGAGACCCGAACCGATGCCGCGACCGACGCGCTTGCGATCTTCGCGCGCACCGTCTGCGGGCTTGAGTGTATTGAGACGCATGTTGATTACTCCTCGACCTGGACCAGGTAATGCACCTTGTTGATCAGGCCACGAACTTGCGGGCTGTCTTTCAATTCGCGCATGTCGTTCAATTTGCCGAGCCCCAGCGCTTTCACCGACAACCGGTGTCGCGCTTGCGCGCCACGCAGACCCTTGACCAGGCGCACCTTGACGGTACCGCCTTCAGTCACCTTGTTTTTCTTAGCCATGGTGCAAGTCCTCTACCTTCTTGCCGCGTTTGGCCGCGATCTTGGTCGGCGAATGCATTTCGGTCAGGCCTCGCAACGTGGCGCGCACCAGGTTGATCGGATTGCGCGAGCCCACGGCCTTGGCCAGCACGTTCTTGACGCCGACTGCCTCCAGCACGGCGCGCATTGCGCCGCCGGCGATAACACCGGTACCCTCGGACGCGGGCTGCATGAACACGTTGGCGGCACCGTGCTGCGACTTCACCACGTGCCACAACGTGCCATTGTTCAAGTCGACGTTGACCATCGCCTTGCGTGCGTATTCCATCGACTTCTGGATGGCGACCGGCACTTCGCGCGCCTTGCCGTAACCGAAGCCCACCTTGCCGGCGCCGTCGCCCACCACCGTCAATGCGGTGAAGGTGAATTGGCGGCCGCCCTTGACCGTCTTGCTGACGCGATTGACCGCGACCAGCTTCTCGACCATGCCATCGTCCATTTCTTCCCGATTGCGGTCGCGATCACGACCTCGCGGTGCTCGTTCGTCTGCCATTTCTGGAATCCTTGAATTTGAAAAAAATTTACGGCTGAGCCGCTTATAGTTGTGATGTGGTTCGGATGTTTCGCGGACACCGCAATCGATGTCCGTGCCCGGCGCAGCCCGCGCCGGCAGGCGGTCTATGGGTGGGAACGATGTCCTACTCTTTCAAGCAGGGAACTTTAGAACTGCAAGCCGCCTTCGCGCGCAGCGTCGGCCAATGCCTTGATGCGCCCGTGATAACGATAGCCCGAGCGATCGAATGCAATCTTCTCGATGCCCGCCGCCTTGGCGCGCTCGGCAATGGCGCGACCGACCTTGATAGCGGCATCGACGTTCTTGCCGTTCTTCAAGCCTTCACGCACATCAGCCTGCTGCGTTGACGCAGAAGCGATCACGCTGGAGCCGTCTGCAGTGAACAATTGCGCGGTGAGATGCTGGCCGGTTCGCAGCACCGACAAACGCGGCACGTTGAGTTTGCGAATATGCGAGCGCGTGGATTTTGCGCGGCGCAGGCGGGCGATTTTCTTGTCCATGGTCTTGTCTCCAGAAGCCGAAAGCGTGGATTACGCCTTCTTTGCCTCTTTGCGAATGATGGTTTCACCGGCGTACTTCACACCCTTGCCCTTGTAGGGCTCCGGCGGACGGAAGCCACGAATTTTGGCCGCGACTTCACCGACGCGCTGCTTGTCGGCACCACTGACCATGATTTCGGTCTGCGTGGGCGTGGCGATGGTGATGCCGTCGGGGGTCTTGAACAGCACCGGGTGCGAAAAACCCAACGACAGGTTCAGATCCTTGCCCTGCATCGCGGCGCGGTAACCGACACCGACCAGTTCGAGCTTGCGCTCGTAACCTTCGGTGACGCCCTGCACCATGTTGGCAAGGATCGCACGCAGCGTTCCGGTAAGTGGAACCATCGCCACATCATCGGTCGACAGTTGTGCGTTGCCGTCTTCAAGTTTGACGTCGATGGACGCCGGCTTGGTGATCGACAGCGTGCCCTTCGGGCCCTTGACGCTGATGCTGTTCGACTGCACGTTGAGATCGACGCCTTTCGGCATGGCGACCGGCTTCTTGGCTACACGAGACATTGGTCTGGCTCCTTGATCAGGCCACGAAGCACAGGACTTCTCCGCCGACGCCCTGGTGGCGCGCCTGCGAGTCGGTCATGATGCCTTTGGATGTGGAAACGATGGCGATGCCCAGGCCACCGAGCACTTTCGGTATCGCATCCTTGCCGCGGTACTGTCGCAGGCCAGACCGGGAGAAGCGCTGCAGCTTCTCGATGACCGGACGGCCTTCGTAGTACTTGAGCACGATTTCTAGCTCGGCTTTTCCGCCGCCTAGATCGGTCACGCGCGAGTCGCCGATGTAGCCCTCATCCTTGAGGACATTGGCGATGGCGACCTTGGTCTTTGACGACGGCATCTTCACCGTAGGCTTGCCAACTGCAGCCGCATTCTTGATGCGGACCAACATGTCGGCGATGGGATCAGTCATGCTCATTTCATATCACCTGTGAGTAGCACCGATATCCGCTTTCGCGAATAAAAAATGTTGTAACAGTTACCAACTCGCTTTGCGCAGGCCCGGAACGTCGCCGCGCATGGTGGCCTCGCGCAGCTTGTTGCGACCGAGGCCGAACTTGCTGTAGACGCCACGCGGACGGCCCGAGAGCGCGCAGCGGTTGCGCTGACGGCTGGGTGAGGAATCGCGCGGAAGTTTCTGCAACTTCACAGCGGCTTCCATTTTTTCTTCGTACGTCGACTTGTCGCTGGAGACGGTCTTCTTCAACGCGTCGCGCTTGGTCGCGTACTTCTTTACCAGTTTGGTCCGCTTGATATCGCGGTTCACCATCGAAGTCTTGGCCATGATCGTGTCTTCGCCTATCAGTTACGGAACGGGAAACGGAAGGCTTCGAGCAACGCCTTGGCTTCCTCGTTTGTTTTTGCGGTGGTGGTGATGGCGATATCCATGCCGCGGACCGCGTCGACCTGGTCGAAGTCGATTTCCGGAAAGATGATCTGTTCCTTCACACCCATGTTGAAATTGCCACGGCCATCGAAAGAACGGCCCGACACACCGCGGAAGTCGCGCACGCGCGGCAGCGATATGTTGACCAGGCGATCCAGGAACTCGTACATCTTGGCGCGGCGCAAGGTCACCTTGGCGCCGATCGGCCAGCCGTCGCGGATCTTGAACGACGCCACCGACACCTTGGACTTGGTGGTCACCGGCTTTTGGCCGCTGATCTTGGCCATGTCGGCCACCGCGTTCTCGAGGATTTTCTTGTTGGTCGCCGCCTCGCCCACGCCCATGTTGAGCGTGATCTTGGAGATCTTCGGCACCTGCATGACGTTGGTGTAACCGAACCGCTTCATCAGCGACGGCACGACCTCTTCCTTGTAGAATTTTTCCAGTCGGGTACTCATTACTTCATTCCTCAGACGTCGATCGCTTCACCACTAGAGCGGAAAAGACGAATTTTTGTCGGCTTCTCTTCTTTGCTCTTAGCGGGGATGATCTTGTAACTGATGCGGTCACCCTTGCCTGTGGCAGAGTTGAACAACATCACGTTGGAAGCATGGATCAGCGCTTCGCGCTCGATCACGCCGCCCGGCTGGTTGGCCTGCGGATTCGGCTTGGTGTGGCGCTTGATGATGTTGATATTGGAGACGATGACCTTGTCACCGGCCACGCGTACCACATCACCTTTCTTGCCCTTGTCCTTACCGGCGATGACAACTACTTGGTCGCCCTTCTTGATACGGTTCATTTCTGTTCCTCCGCTCAGAGCACTTCAGGCGCGAGCGAGACGATCTTCATGAACTTCTCGGAACGCAATTCGCGGGTTACTGGCCCGAAAATGCGCGTACCGATCGGTTCCTGTTTGTTGTTGAGCAATACAGCGGCGTTGCCGTCGAAACGGATCAGCGAGCCATCGGGACGACGAACACCTTTACGGGTGCGGACCACGACAGCGTCGTAGACCTCGCCCTTTTTGACTTTACCGCGCGGAATCGCATCCTTGACCGACACCTTGATGATGTCGCCAATGTGCGCATAGCGGCGCTTGGAGCCACCGAGCACCTTGATGCACATCACTTCCTTGGCGCCGGAGTTGTCGGCGACGTCGAGATGGCTTTGCATTTGAATCATGGCGATGCCTCCTCTTTATTCGGCAGCGTGGGCGACGATTTCGACGACGCGCCAGTTCTT
>JAYTAY010000504.1:0-5820 GCA_043737255.1 Luteimonas sp. | reverse complement strand
TCGAGATGAAGGAAAAGAAGGCGCGCGTCGAAGACGCCCTGCACGCCACACGCGCAGCAGTGGAAGAAGGCGTGGTGCCCGGCGGCGGTGTCGCGCTGGTGCGTGCCCTGCAGGCCATGGGTGAACTGAGGGGCGCCAACGAAGACCAGAATCACGGCATCGTGATCGCACTGCGCGCGATGGAAGCGCCGCTGCGCGAGATCGTTACCAACTGCGGTGAAGAGCCGTCGGTGGTGCTGAACAACGTCAAGAACGGTACCGGTAACTACGGCTACAACGCCCAGACCGGTGAATACGGCGACATGATCGCGTTCGGTATCCTCGATCCGACCAAGGTCACGCGTTCGGCATTGCAGAATGCAGCATCGATCGCCGGCCTGATGATCACCACTGAAGCCATGGTGGCTGAAGCGCCGAAGAAGGATGAGCCGGCCGGTGGCGGTATGGGCGGCGGTGGCATGGGCGGTATGGGCGGCATGGATTTCTGATCCGCGCCGCGATCAATGAGCGTGCTAAATCGTTCCAAGCGCCGCGCGCCGCGTACTTGACCTGGTCGGTTTCGCGCTCTTGCGACACCAAAAACCCCGCAGCGATGCGGGGTTTTTTTGGCCTCGTTGAAATCGTTTGCCAGCAACTGCAACGGCCCGCGCCCGCGGGCTTTTCTTCATTTTTCAAACGCCCTGCGCAAGCGTTGTGCGCGGCTTCGGGGTTGATCTGGACGCACGCACCCAAACTGGCGTGTCGCAAGCGCTCCGCGAAGGCTGCATCCTCTCTGCGCGCGCGGTTCGTTCAAGGTGCCGCACGATGCGCGCCGTCCTTCAAGGCGATGTGCAGCCGAAACGACGTGGCCTACTCCATCCACGGATTACGCAAGGGTGGAACCTTGGCAACATCGACTGCCGAAGCGACCCGCTTGATCTGCGCCTGGAGTTGACTGGCCAGTAACGGCTCCACCGGCACTTTCTTCTGCTCGAGCAGGCGGCGATACGCGGTGATGGCCTCCGTGCGCCTGCCGAGGCGCACATGCGCGTTGCCCAACTCCACGCCCGCGTCCACCTTGCCGGGACTTTGGGCGACAACCTCCTCCAGCCGGCTGGCGACCAGCGCCCAGTCGCGCCCGTCCTCCTTGTAGATGTAATCCATCACCTTCTGCGACAGACTGCCGGCGCGCGTCTGCGGACGTCGCATATGGCCCCGCCAGATACCGACATGGCCGAAGCGCGCGACCAGCGTGAGGTCCTTGAACACGACCTTGGGATCCCAGTCCCACTGCGGCCATGGCAGGGTGTCGCCCATCGGATGGATGAACCATCCTTCGTAGTAACCGTCGACGTTGGTGTCGGCGAGCGATTCGACGCGGCGCCGGTAGCGCAGGTCCGCGGCGCGGGTCTGCGGCTCGCCCATCCAGTAGTCCGAATAGAGGGACTGCCCGGAGGGCGCGATGACCCGGTCGTGGAAGGCGCGTATCTCGCCGAAGCGCTGGCCGAGGTCGAGACCCTCGTTGCCGAAATAGCGATGGGCGTTCGCGGCGCCGCCCACCAGTTCGTTGTGGTATTCCCACAGCCGCGGTTCGCGCACGGTCATGGCCACCGCGGCGACGTAGAACCCCGCCACCAGCGCCAGCATCGGCCGCGAACGTCGCCGCCACGCCAGCGCAACGGCGCCGCCGCCGACGATGGCTGCGCCCGCAAGGATCGGCAGCGCATGCCGCACCCCGCCCCAGATGCCGCCCGATCCCACCAGCGCCATCATGTGGAAGGCGCACACCGCAATGACGGCCGCCAGGCTCCAGCGCGCCGATGGTTCGAGGCGGGAGCGCAGCAGCAGCAGCGGCAAGGCAGCGAGCACCAGCCCCAGCAGCGCCAGCGGCAGCTTCGCCAACAGGATCGCCGGCCAACTGAACCACGGCGGGGCGCCGTAATGCACATCGCCCGCCACGAAGTGCATGCCGATGCTGCGGCCTTCGACTCCCGTGCGTACGGTATCGGCCAGGCCCCAGAGATAGGCGCGCGGCAGCAGCTGGTGACGGTCGGCAAACGCGATGCCTTCCTGCCAGTGCGGCAGGCGGAGTTCGGCGATCTTGTCCTGCATCGGCCGGTTGAAGGCATCGGTGCCGTCGGCCGCCGCATGGAAACGGAACCCGTACTGCGCCCACAGCACCACGAGTGCAAGCAGCCCGCAGGTGATCAGCTTGACGAATCGCCGTGCCGTTTCGTGCCATCCGCCGGTGCGCCAACCCCAGAGCGCGACCAGGGCCAAGCCAAGGCCTAGTCCCGCCAACCCGGCCAGCGCCGAATGCTTGGCGCCAAGCGCCAGGCCCGTTGCCACGCCGGTGCAGAGTACCCAGCGCCAGCGCCAGCCGCTGGCGAGCAGGCCGGCACTGACGGCGGCGATCATCAGGGTCAACGCCAATGGAAGATCGGTCATCACCACCGGCAGATGCGCGCCGATCGTCGGCTCGATCGCGAGGAAGGCCAGCGTTCCCGCCGCCCAGGGCAAACCGAACGCGCGCCACAGCAACAGCCCCAACGCAAACAGGAGCGTCCCGTGGAAGGTCCACATCCCCACGCGCGCGCGCTGCTGCGCTGCACGCGCGTCGTTGTCGAAGAACATCGTCTGTTCGACCCACTCGCGTTCCTGGGTCTTTTCGCTCAGCGCCTGCTTTGGCCTGAGGCGGAAATCATCCGCCGTGCCCGCCCCGACCCACAGCTTCACCAGCGGCGGATGCTCGGGGTTGAGAGCGAAATCGCCATGGCGCACGTAAGTGCTGCCAGCAACGATATGCCACGGCTCATCGACGGTGAACGTGTCGAGACGCGTGCCTGCCGACGAACGCAGCACGGCAGCGAGCACAAGGACCGACAGCACGAGAAGACCGACCCACGGAATTTCACGGCGCGATGTGTCCATGCCAAAGCAATACGCGTCGCGGCATGCGGATCGGACACACCGTCGGGCCGCGCCACGCCTGTTGTCTTTGGCGTTGCACCTTCGGGTCACGCCATGCCGCTGGCAACCTTGCCAGGCGACCATCGCAACCCGTCACCATGTCAGATGCGTGGACGCCGTAGCGAAGCGCGGCACGTAGAACCAGTGACGCGGAAGAAACGGCCGTCGAGCGGCAAGCCTGCACCGCGACGCACGGGAGTCATCGTCGGATGACGACCTAGACGCCGTGGTACCTGCCCTGCCAAGGCGCATACAACGCACGGATGCGCGCGATGTCGCCGCGCATGTCGTCGGTCGGCAGGTAGGTGCCGGCCACGCCGACCACCTTGTCCGGATAATGCAGATAGACCAGCACGACCGGCACGTCCGCTTGTCGCGCGATCTTCCAGAAGCCGATTTTCCAGCGTAACACCTGCCTGCGCGTCCCTTCGGGCGCGAGGCCCAGCCATAGACTCTCGGTATTCCGGAACAAGGCGTTTGCATGTTCAAGCATGTTGCGCTCGGCGAACTGGTCGGCCGGTACGCCACCGTAACGACGCAGGATGAAGTTCAGTACCGGGATGCGGAACAGCACCGGCTTGCCGAGGATGCGCACGTCCAGGCCCATCGCGGTCGCGGCAAAATAAACCCAGATGCCGTCCCAGTTGGACGAATGCGGCGCGGCGATGACGACTGCACGCGGCAAGTCCGGCAGCGTGCCGCGCATGCTCCAGCCAAACGTGCGTAGTACGCCGCGCGAAAACGCACGCTCCCACTCCCGCGTTCGTGCACGGGGAATGCGCGGCGGAACCGGCAGCACGACATGGGCTTCGGGCGGCGTGGGTGGATGGGGTGCGGTCATGGGCATGCGGTCCGTTGCGATCCGGCGACATGCGCGTCGAGAGTGGATGCGTTTTCAGGAAGTCTGACTTCGGCCATCCATGCTTGCAACCGCGACGGGCACTGCGCAGCAGGAATGCGGATGGCGCGGGATGATCGCACTGACTATGCTCGCGGATTCCGACCAGCACGGCCTCCACCGGGGCGTGGCGCCAACCCATGACCGACCAACAGCACAGCGACGCGATCATCATCGGCGGCGGCCACAACGGCCTGGTCTGCGCGGCGTATCTCGCCGGCGCGGGCCTGAAGGTGCGCGTGCTCGAACGACGCGGCATCCTCGGCGGCGCGGCGGTGACGGAGGAATTCTTCCCGGGCTTCCGCAATTCGACCGCCAGCTACACCGTCAGCCTGCTCAATCCGAGCGTCATCCGCGACCTGCGCCTGCACGCGCACGGCATGCGCATCGCCGAACGCCCCTACGCGAATTTCCTGCCGCTGCCGGACGGGCGCGCGTTCCGGCTCGGCGGCGAGCACACGCAGGCGGAAGTCGCCAAGTGGTCGGTGCGCGATGCCGCGCGCTTGCCCGACTACTACGCAATGCTCGACCGCGTCGTGCTCGTGCTGCGCGAACTGATGACGCGCACGCCGCCCAACGTCAGCGACCGGTTCGTGCTCGCGGACTGGCTGTCGTCGCTGCATGCGGCCAAACAGCTGAAAGACCTCGACATGCGCGGCCGGCGCGACCTGCTGGACCTGTTCACCAAGTCGGCGGGCGAATTGCTCGACGGGTACTTTGAATCCGAAGCGCTCAAGGCTGTCCTTGGCTGGGATTCGGTGGTCGGCAATTTCGCAAGTCCGTACACGCCCGGCTCCGCGTACGTCCTGCTGCACCACGTCTTCGGCGAAGTGAACGGGAAGTCCGGCGTGTGGGGCCATGCGATCGGCGGCATGGGCGCGATCACGCAGGCGATCACGCGCGAGTGCGAAGCGCGCGGCGTGGCCATGGAAACGGATGCGGGTGTCGAGCAGGTGCTGGTGGACGGCGGCCGCGCGGTTGGCGTGGCCTTGAGCGACGGCCGCGAACTGCGTGCCGACACCATCATCTCAAACGTCAATCCGAAGCTGCTGTACCAGCGGCTGATCGCGCGCGAACACCTGGACACCGACACCGGCGAACGCATGGACCGCTATCGCTGCGGCTCGGGCACGTTCCGGATGAACGTCGCGCTGTCGGAATTGCCGGACTTCATCGCAGCACCCGGCGCGCAGCTGCAGCCGCACCACCAGAGCGGCATCCTCATCGGCCCGTCGCTGCGGTATTTCGAGCAGGCGTATTTCGATGCGAAATCGAAGGAACACAATGCAGGCTGGTCGCGTGCGCCGATCGTCGAACTCGTCATCTCATCGACACTGGACGACACCCTGGCACCGCGTGGACAGCACGTCGCCAGCCTGTTCTGCCAGCACGTGCATCCCGAAGTCGATGGCGGCTGGGACGCGCACCGCGACACGGTGGCGCAGCTGATGATCGACACGATCGATGCCTACGCGCCGAATTTCCGCCGCAGCGTGCTTGGCTACAAGGCGCTGTCGCCACTGGACCTGGAACGCGAATACGGACTGGTCGGCGGCGACATCTTCCACGGTTCGCTCGGACTCGACCAGCTGTTCAGCGCACGGCCGTTGCTGGGGCAGGGCAGCTATCGCGGCGCGCTGGCCAACCTGTACCTGTGCGGCTCCGGCACGCATCCGGGCGGCGGCGTCACGGGATTGCCCGGACGCAATGCCGCGCGCGAAATCCTGAAAGACCTCAAACGCGGTCCGCGCCCCGACTGACACGCGCATTTTTGTAGGAGCGCCTCCCAGGCGCGATGAGGCATTGCCGATAAACGCGTCATCGCCCCGGGAGTTGCTCGTACAACTGGCCACTCTGCGCGCGGGACTGCGTTGTACCCAAGCATCGCAAACAGGAATGCACGCATGGGCCGCACACCACTGTTCCACCTGTTCCAGCGCGCCGCGCGCATCGCACGCGCAGCGCTGCATGCC
>JAYTAY010000503.1:0-5837 GCA_043737255.1 Luteimonas sp. | reverse complement strand
TTTCAACAGCGTAGCTGGTCAACCCATGCCCGTGCACAAAAGCCAGCGTAGCCCGGGTGGAGGGCAGCGGGTTTCTACAGCGAAGCTGGTCTACCCGGGGCCTTCGGCTCCACCCGGGCTACGGTTATCCTTTGCAACACTCATCGAACGGCCCTTCTGCATGCCTGCATTGACTTCGCAACTCGATCCGCGTTCGCAGGACTTCCGCGACAACGTCGACTACCACCGCGGCCTGGTCGATGAACTCGATGCTCGACTGGCACGCGCGGCAGCCGGCGGCGGCGACAAGGCCCGCGACAAGCACACCGAACGCGGCAAGCTGCTGGCGCGCGATCGCATCACGGCCCTGCTCGACCCCGGCTCGCCGTTCCTGGAATTGTCACCGCTTGCCGCCGAAGGCATGTACGCCGACGCCGCTCCTTCTGCGGGGATCGTGACCGGCATCGGGCGCGTGCAGGGTCAGGAAGTCGTCATCGTGGCCAACGACGCCACGGTCAAAGGCGGCACGTATTTTCCGATGACGGTCAAGAAGCATCTGCGCGCGCAGGAAGTCGCGCGCGAAAACCATCTCCCCTGCGTCTATCTGGTCGATTCCGGCGGTGCTTTCCTGCCGCTTCAAGACGAGGTGTTCCCGGACAAGGAGCACTTCGGCCGCATTTTCTACAACCAGGCGCGACTCAGCGCCGACAACATTCCACAGATCGCCGTGGTGATGGGCAGTTGCACCGCCGGCGGCGCGTACGTACCAGCGATGTGCGACGAAAGCATCATCGTCAAGGAACAGGGCACGATCTTCCTGGGCGGTCCGCCACTGGTGAAAGCCGCAACCGGAGAAATCGTCGATGCCGAGTCGCTCGGCGGCGCCGACGTGCACACATCTGTCTCGGGCGTCGCCGATCATTTCGCCGAAGACGATCGCCATGCATTGCAGATCGCACGCGACATTGTCTTCTCGCTCAATCGCAAGAAGACATTGCCGGTCGCGATACAACCGACACGCGAACCCGCATTCGCCGCCGAAGAGCTGTACGGCATCGTGCCGATGGATACGCGCAAGCCGTTCGATATCCGCGAAGTCATCGCGCGCATCGTTGACGCTTCCGAATTCCAGGAATTCAAGACGCGCTACGGCAAGACGCTGGTCTGCGGCTTCGCACACATCCATGGCTATCCGGTCGGCATCATCGCCAATAACGGCATCCTGTTTTCCGAGTGTGCGCTCAAGGGCGCGCACTTCATCGAGCTGTGCAACCAGCGCGATATTCCTCTGGTGTTCCTGCAGAACATCACCGGCTTCATGGTCGGCAAGAAATATGAGAACGCGGGCATCGCCAAGGATGGCGCGAAGATGGTCACGGCGGTCGCCTGCTCGCATGTGCCAAAGTTCACCGTGGTCATCGGCGGCAGTTTCGGCGCCGGTAACTACGCCATGTGCGGCCGCGCATATGGCGCTCGTTTCCTGTGGATGTGGCCGAACGCGCGCATCAGTGTCATGGGCGGCGAACAGGCGGCGAGCGTGTTGGCCACGGTCAAGCGCGACGGCATCGAGGCATCCGGAAAATCCTGGTCGGCTGACGAGGAAGAGGCCTTCAAATCGCCGATCCGCGACCAGTACGAATCACAGGGCAACCCCTACTACGCCACGGCACGGTTGTGGGACGACGGCATTATCGATCCCGCCGATACACGGCGCGTGCTGGGTTTGGCGCTGTCGGCCGCCATAAATGCGCCGATCGTGAAATCCAACTTCGGGGTGTTCAGGATGTAGTGCAGGATTCACCTGCCAGTCAGTTAAAAACGTGCGCCGCGTAAGGTATTTCAACGGTTGTCAATGCATCACGATTGCCTGAATGCATTTGGTGCGGTGGATCAACTCGATCAAAATTCTCGCGTGTTAGGCTTCTGTGACGACCCCCGTCGTCTGTCTGAAATCACGTGAGGAAGTGCAGCATGGCCATCTTCAATCAACAGAGTCCCGCGAAGAAAGAACCCGTTCCCTTCGCTCCAGAACCTACTCCTGCCCCGGTCCGCGAGACTCCCGCGACACCCAGTTATTCCGCCAGCCAGCCCACACCTCGGCAATCGACCGAGCGCGAGGCCAAGGAATCGCTGATCGCCGCCGACCTGACCATCGAAGGCAAGATCGAAGGTGCAGGCCATGTCCGCATCGCTGGCAAGTTCAAGGGCGACGTCAATGTGCAAGGCGACCTGACCGTCGAACATGGTGCGAAGGTCAACGGCGAAGTCCGCGCCAAGAAAGTCATCATCGCAGGCGAACTGGAAGGTAATATCGATGCGGCATCACGCGTCGAGTTGCTCGATTCGGGCGTGATGATCGGCGACCTGAAAGCCGGCTCGCTGACGGTAGCGGCAGGCTCGCGCATGCGCGGCAACGTCGAGTTCGGCTGGGATGACAAGCCATCGGCATCCGCCAAGTCCACCGGGAATGGCAATGGCGCGGAGAACGGCTCCGCGTCATGAACACTGCGGCACGCCCGGGAACAACAGGCGCAACGCGCACTTGCCCGCACTGCAAGGCGACCATCCTGGACAGCGCGAGCGTCTGTCCAGGGTGTCGCGGACACCTTCGCTTCGACTCGGCGATTGTCCAGCGAGCCGTACCCAACGTCACACCGCTGCGTGTCGAAGGCACGATCCGTCAGCCGGCCGATGGCCCGACCTGGGAATATTCCGTCGTGCTCTCGATCCGCAATGGGCGCGGCGAAGAAGTGACACGTCAGGTCGTCGGCGTTGGCGCGTTGAATCCGAATGACGAGCGGACATTTTCGGTTGCCGTAGAAGTGTTTGAGCGCATCGGCGCGAAGCCGTCCGGCAACGGCAAGAGCAGGCATTGATCCTGTAAGCAATCCAGTGGTGGGCCGAGGCCCACCCTACGTCGCGCAAGTGTCACTGCATTGGTTTAGCGGGCGGGTTGTCGTCGCTTCCGCAACCGTTGCAACCGCCGCACGCGCCGGGTTCCACGCGCGCGGCTGGTGCGATGCTTCGCCCGATCATCAGAAGCAGTGCAGGACGTCCCGCGCGTAACAGCGGCAGCGCGAGTGTGATGCGTAAACGTCGCGTCGCATTCGGCCACTGTTTCTGCATGACGACCACCGCGCTGACCATGACTGCCAACGCGATGACGACATATTGCAGCGCCATGGATGCGCTCATGACAACGCACTCGCAACCTGGAACGTGACGAACGATGCCAGGTACGCCAGCGCAAAGAGATAACCTGTCGCGATTGCGGTTTGCCGCCACGAATTGGTTTCACGCTTGATCGTCGCCAATGTCGACAGGCATTGCGGCGCGTAGATGAACCACACCAGCAACGACAACGCCGTCGCCAGTGACCATCCGCTGGCAATGATCGGTGTCAGCGCATCGGCAGCCGCGGCGTCGTCCACAGCCGACAACGCGTAGACAGTCGCCAGTGATGACACCGCAACTTCACGCGCCGCCATTCCAGGAATCAGCGCGATGCAGATCTGCCAGTTGAACCCGATCGGCGCGAAGACTGCCGTCATTGCGTGGCCGATACGGCCGGCAAAGCTGTAATCGATTGCCGCGCCGGTGTAGCCATCCGGCGGCGCCGGAAATGACAGCAGGAACCACAGCAATACCGTCAACGCCAGGATGATGCCGCCAACGCGCTTGAGAAAGATCATCGCGCGCTCCCACAACCCGATCAGCAGGTCGCGTGGATGCGGCATGCGGTACGACGGCAGTTCCAGCAGCAAGACATGTTCACTGCGATCGTGGCGCCACCGCTTCATGACCCACGACACGATCAGCGCGCTGACGATGCCGGCAAGGTACAGGCCAAACAGCACCAGGCCCTGCAAATTGAGGATGCCCAGCACTTGCTGTCTGGGAATGAAGGCGCCGATCAGCAAGGCATACACCGGCAGCCGCGCCGAGCAGGTCATCAGCGGCGCCACCATGATCGTGGCGAGGCGGTCGCGCGGGTCCTGGATTGATCGTGTCGCCATGATGCCGGGGATGGCGCAGGCAAAACTCGACAGCAATGGAATGAACGAGCGACCCGACAGACCGGCTGAAAACATCAGCTTGTCGAGCAGGAAAGCCGCACGCGGCAGATAGCCGGATTCCTCCAGCGCCAGGATGAAGGCGAACAGGATCAGGATTTGTGGCAGGAACACGATGACCCCGCCGACGCCGGCGATGATGCCGTCGACCAGCAGGCTGCGCAGTGGCCCGTCCGGCATGACATCGCCAACCCATCCGCCCAGTGCGCCGGTGAGCATTTCGATGCCGTCCATCATCGGCGTCGCCCAGGCATACACGGCCTGAAAGATCAGGAACATCACCAATGCGAGCGTCAGCAGGCCGGCGACGGGATGCAGCAGCCAGCGATCCAGTGCGTCGTCGATCGAAGCGGTGCGCCGCGGCACCGTGACTGCGACGGCAAGCAGGCGGCGTGTTTCCGCGTGCAACGCATCGACTTCGACAGCCTCGCTTTCCGACAGCATCTTCCGTGGCGCATGCGGTGCGATCGCGAGTGCATCGATCCGTTCGATCAATGCGTGCGCACCGTCGTGGCGCACGGCGATGGTTTCGACGACCGGCACGCCGAGTTCGAGCTGCAGCGCATCGACGTCGATCACGATGCCGCGTTTGCGTGCGGCATCCGCCATGTTCAATGCGACCAGCATCGGCTTGCCGAGTTGCCGCAGTTCCAGCGCAAAGCGCAGGTGCAGGCGCAGGTTGGTAGCGTCGACCACGCACACAAGCACATCGGGCGCCGGCTCGCCCGGATAGAAGCCGCGGCAGACATCGCGCGCGACCGCTTCATCCAGACTCGCCGCATGCAGGCTGTATGCGCCAGGCAGATCCAGCAGCGCGTAATGGCGTCCCGATGGCGCAGTGAAGCGGCCTTCCTTGCGCTCGACGGTGACACCGGCGTAGTTGGCGACTTTCTGACGGCTGCCGGTCAGCAGGTTGAACAGCGCCGTCTTGCCGCTGTTGGGATTGCCGACCAGGGCAAGTCGCAAGGGCGGGGCGATGGCCGTGCTCATGACGGCACCACACCGCCCGCCCGCACGCGTACGCGCGCGGCTTCCGAGCGGCGCAACGCAAACCGTGTGTAACCGATCTGGACCAGCAATGGCTCTGCGCCGACCGGACCCGCAGCCATCACCTGTACGGGTTCACCTGCGACGAAGCCCAACTCACGCAGTCGCCGCGCGATGCTGTCGTTGGGCGCACGATCCTCGACCGTTTCGACCGTGGCCGTCGTGCGATAAGGCAGGTCCGAGAGCAGCATATTTAGATCAAATAAGAATTATTCTCATTCTAGCACCGGCAGCCCGCAAAGCCGCGCAGGCTGCTGGAGGGCACCGGCTATCATGCAGATTCATCTTTCGAGCACCCTGCCAATGTCCGATTCGTTATTGACCGAACGCACTGGCCCGGTCGCTCGAATGCGCTTGAACCGGCCAGACGTACACAACGCCTTCGATGCCGACCTGATTACGGCGCTAACCGAAGCGTTGGCAGAGCTGAGTAGTGACCCCGCCGTGCGGGTGGTGGTCCTGGAGGGCGCGGGATCTTCGTTTTCGGCAGGCGCCGACCTCAACTGGATGCGCGGCATGGCCGCCGCCGGCGAATCCGAAAACCGCAGCGACGCCCTGGCCCTCGCCCGCCTGATGCGCACCCTGGACGAACTCCCCAAGCCGACCATCGCCCGCGTGCAGGGTGCGGCATTCGGGGGCGGCGTTGGCTTGATGGCCTGTTGCGATATCGCTATCGCCGCCACCGGGGCGAAGTTCGGTTTGACCGAAGCCAAGCTCGGGCTGCTGCCTGCAGTGATT
>JAYTAY010000502.1:0-2445 GCA_043737255.1 Luteimonas sp. | reverse complement strand
GAGATCCATCGCCTGTCGCCGGTCGTCGAAGAAGTGCTGTACCCGGCGATGGAAGATTTCCAGATCGACATCATGATCGGCGAAGGTCCTGCCGCGCGTTCGATCAGGCTCGATCTGCCGCCGTTCACGTTGATCGGTGCGACCACCCGCGCCGGTTTGTTGACCGCACCGTTGCGCGACCGCTTCGGCATCGTTCAACGTCTGGAGTTTTACAGCGCCGAAGAACTCACCCGCATCGTGCGTCGTTCTGCGCAGATCCTCGGCATCGACTGCGCGCCGGAAGGCGCCGACGAAATCGCGCGTCGCGCGCGCGGCACACCGCGTATCGCCAACCGTCTGCTGCGCCGGGTCCGCGACTTCGCGCAGGTCAAGGCGGCCGGGCATATCGACCACGACGTCGCGCGCGCCGCGATGCGGATGCTGAAAGTGGATCCGGAAGGTTTCGACGATCTCGACCGCCGGCTGTTGAATCTCATCATCGAAAATTTCGACGGCGGCCCGGTGGGCGTGGAATCGCTGGCGGCGGCATTGTCGGAAGAACGCGGCACGCTTGAGGACGTGATCGAACCGTATCTGATCCAGCAGGGCTTTCTGATACGCACTGCGCGCGGCCGGATGGCCTCACAGAAAGCCTATCGCCATCTGGGTCTCAAGCCCAAGCCGAATGCGAGCGATCTGTTCGTGGAGGGCGACGCGTGAACGATCCTGCCGTAAACCCTAAGCAGAACATGAGTGCTGTCATCCCGAATCCCGGCTGTATCGGGTGAGGGATCTGCTTTTGCCATGTGGATTCGAGAAGCAGATCCCTCCACCCGATGCGCGGCTGTTGGAGATGACAGATGCTTGACTGCGCCTGCTGCTCAACCGATCGCGGCTCCCACCGCTTCCATAATGATTTGCTTTCAACATGAACGCCGCATTCACCCACCCCGTTCGCGTTTACTGGGAAGATACCGACGCTGGTGGTGTGGTCTATCACGCGCAGTATCTGGCGTTTCTGGAGCGCGCACGCAGCGAGTGGCTGCGCACGCATGGATACGGTCAAGAACTCCTTCGCCTGCAGCATGATCTGGTGTTCGCGGTGCGCGCGATGACCATCGACTTTCGCTCGCCGGCGCGTCTGGACGACACGCTGCAGGTTGGCGTGATGTTGCGCACATGCCGGCACGCAAGTCTGGTGATCGCGCAGACGATCGAGCGCAACGGCGTGCGGCTGCTGGATGCGGAGGTGAGGGTTGCGGCGCTGCGCGCGTCCGACTTTCGTCCCAGGCCGATTCCGGACGCGCTGTATCCCCAGTTGAAGACGTTGCAGGAAGCCGCGTCCGAGCTCTCCCAATAATCGAACGCGGAGTACCCGAAGATGTTTTCACACGTCGTCATGCTGCAGGTCACTGCGATCGAGCCATTGTCCGAAGCGTCCGCCAGTGCGGTCGTGCAGGACGGCGGTTTGAACTACCTGCAGCTGATCCTCGACGCCAGTCTCCCCGTGCAGTGCGTGATGGCGCTGTTGCTGTTGGCCTCGGTGGCGTCGTGGGTGATTATTTTCCGCAAGAAACGCGTGCTGGATCGCGCGCAGAAAGAAGCCGACGGCTTCGAAGAACGCTTCTGGGCGGGCGGCGATCTCGGTCGGATCTATGCCGAAGCCAGCGGCCGCAAGCAGCAGATCAGCGGCCTCGAAGCGATCTTCGAGGGCGGCATGCGCGAATTCAACCGCGTCCGCCAGCGTCGCGGCATGGACGCGCGTTCGCAGCTGGAAGGCGCACAGCGCGCGATGCGCGCAACCGCTTCGCGCGAGCTGGACGGTCTGGAACACAATCTCGAATTCCTCGCCAATGTCGGTTCGATCAGTCCTTACGTCGGCCTGTTCGGTACGGTGCTGGGCATCTTGATGTCGTTCCACGGCCTGGCGACCATGAAAGAAGCGACCATCGCAAGCGTCGCGCCGGGCATTTCCGAAGCGCTGCTGGCGACGGCGATGGGACTGTTCGCGGCGATTCCCGCGGTGTGGGCCTACAACCGATTCGCCACCCGCGCCGAGCGCCTCGCGGTGCGTTATGACACCTTCACCGAAGAGTTTTCGTCGATTCTGCAGCGACAGGCGCATATCGAAGAGGTTTGAGTCCGCTAGCGACAATCCCGCAGCGAATACAAGACCGTTGAACGCATCGCTCTGAAATCAACCTCATCGAGGGACATCACATGGCCGTCACCGCCTCCGGGCGTCGCATCCGCAAGCGCAAGCTCAAAGCCGAGATCAACGTCGTGCCGTACATCGACGTGATGCTGGTGCTGCTTATCATCTTCATGGTGACCGCGCCGCTGCTCAACCTCGGCACCGACATCAATTTGCCGCAGTCGCGCGCGAAATCGCTGGAAAAACCCAAGGATCCGATCGTCGTCAGCATCTACGCCGACGGCCGCTACGCACTGATGCTGGAACGCGGC
>JAYTAY010000501.1:0-5854 GCA_043737255.1 Luteimonas sp. | reverse complement strand
TGGTAGATGACGCCAACCCAGCCTGCGTGGCTCAAAATTCGACCTTGGGCTTTGGTTCGGTGCAGCCTTCGCAGATCTCAGGCATCGATTGATTGCGTAGGCTGGGTTGGCTCTATCAACCCAGCATTCAGGTCAAAGGCGCCGGGTTGATGACGCCAACTTAGCCTACGTGGCGGTGGTCGTCCGGCCACATGCAAGGCCCCGCGATGCGGGGCTTTTTTCATGTATGGCATCGCCTGCCCGACACAGCGTTGCAGCCATGGCACCTGCATTTCCCGCATCTGCACCCATGCATGAAGAGGCATTTGAGAGATGACAGGCCATCCAGGCCATCACCATCGACGCACCTTTTTCATCTAAGGATTCCGCATGAGCAACGCACCCGCACCGACCCCCTCGCTGTTCCAGCCCACCAGGCTCGGCGCGCTCGAACTGGCCAACCGCATCGTCATGGCGCCGCTGACCCGCAACCGCGCAGGAACAGGATTGGTGCCGTCGCCGCTGGCAGCCGAGTACTACGCCCAGCGCGCCAGCACCGGCCTGATCATCACCGAGGCCACCCAGGTCAGCGCGACGGCGCAGGGCTATCTCGACACGCCCGGCATCTACACCGCCGAGCAGGTCGCCGGCTGGAAGCAGGTGACCGATGTCGTGCACCGCCGCGGCGGCCGCATCATCGTGCAGCTGTGGCACGTCGGCCGCGTCTCGCATGTCAGCCTGCTGCCGCCGGGTGAAGTGCCGGTCGCGCCCAGTGCCATCCGCGCCGAAACCAAGACGTTTACCGCCGAAGGTTTCGTCGACGTGTCCAAGCCGCGCGCATTGGCGATTGACGAGATTCCCGGCATCGTCGAGGACTTCCGCCGCGCTGCGCGCAATGCCATCGACGCGGGCTTTGACGGCGTCGAGGTGCACGGCGCCAACGGATACCTCATCGACCAGTTCCTGCGCGACGGCAGCAACCAGCGCACCGACGGCTACGGCGGCAGCATCGAGAACCGCACGCGCTTTCTGTTTGAAGTGGTGCAGGCCGTTGCCGCGGAGATCGGCGCCGACCGTGTCGGCGTGCGCCTGTCGCCGGTCACGCCCGCCAGCGACAGCCATGATTCCAATCCGCAGCCGCTGTTCGAGCGTGCCGTCGAGCGGCTGGACACGCTGGGGCTCGCCTACATCCACGTCATCGAGGGCGCTACCGGCGGTCCGCGCGACATTGAACCTTTTGACTATGCCGCCCTGCGCGCCAAGTTCCACGGCGGCTGGATTGTCAACAACGGCTACGACAAGGCACTCGCCAGACAGAAGATTGAATCGGGATACGCCGACGCGGTCGCCTTCGGCATGCCGATCATCGCCAACCCGGATCTGGTGCGCCGCCTGCGAGAGGACGCGCCGTTGAACGAGGTCGACACCAGCACGCTGTATGGCGGCGGCGAGGCGGGGTACACCGACTATCCGACGCTGGATGAGGTGGTCGAGACGGCCTGACACTGGCCCCGCCGGCAACGGCCGAGGGTTGCTCAGGGCGGAATGACCAGCCTCGCTGTTGAAAAGCTCCTCGCGCAGCGGCTGACCAGCTTCGCTGTTGAAAGCCCGCCGCATGTCGTTCCGCTCGCCGCAAGGATTGGTGTGGCGCCGCCACATGCGGCGAAAGCGACTGCGTCGATTCCGCCCTGCGAAATCACCCCGTCATTCGCGATTGTGTTGCTTCTGTAGAGCGGCGCTTGCTCCGCTGCGCTTGCTCCGGCGTTTAGCGAACGAGCAGCGGAGCAAGCGCTGCTCTAAAAGATCAAGAGCGTGCGGGTAAAATCACCAGCCTTCGGCCGTTGTGGAACACTTCGCACCTTCTTCGAGAAAACCTTAGACAGTGAGCACCGCCATCGCCCCGAAAATTTCACTGCGCAGCCTCGCCTGGCTGCTCGGCGGACTGGCGATGTTCGGTCCGTTCTCGATCGACACCATGTTCCCCGCGTTCCCGCAGATGGGCGCGCAACTCGGCGCCGACAAGGTGGCGATGCAGCAGACGTTGAGCATCTATCTGCTGGCGTACGCGGCGATGAGCATCGTGCACGGGCCGTTGTCGGATGCGATCGGGCGGCGCAAGGTGATCATCGGCGGCCTGGTCGTGTTCACGCTGGCCTCGGTCGGTTGCGCGCTGTCGACGGACCTGCCGACGTTGCTCGCGTTTCGCGTGCTGCAGGGCTTGTCGGCCGGCGTGGGCTTGATCGTCGGGCGCGCGGTGATCCGCGATGTGCTGCACGGCGACGATGCGCAGCGGTTGATGAGCCAGGTCTCGATGATCTTCGGTGTGGCGCCGGCGATCGCGCCGGTCATTGGCGGCTGGATTCTGGGTTGGAGCCGCTGGCCGGCGATCTTCTGGTTCATGGCCGTGTTCTCCCTGTTGTTGCTGGTGGCGACGATCACCTCGTTGCCGGAAACGCATCCGAAGGAGGCGCGCCTGTCGCTGGTGCCGAAACGGATGCTGCGTGATTACGTCGGCATCTTCCTCAACCCGCGTTTCCAGCGACTGGCTGCCGCGGGCACGTTCAACTTCAGTGCGCTGTTTTTGTACATCGCCTCGGCGCCGGCCTTCGTGGTCGATCTGCTCAAGCTCAACGAGCGCCAGTTCGGCTGGTTCTTCATCCCGACCATTGGCGGCATGATGCTGGGAGCGTTCGTGTCCGGCCGCACAGCAGGAAAAATCGGCGGCGCGCGGCTGGCGAATATCGGGTTTGCGTGTTGCGGCGTCGCCGCGTTGGGTAACGTGCTCTACAACGTGTTCGTGACCACGCCATCGGTGCCATGGGCGGTGTTGCCGATGATGCTGGGCGCGTTCGGCATCGCGCTGGTGTTCCCGATCGTGACATTGGCGATCCTCGACATGTATCCGCGGCAGCGCGGCAGCGCATCATCGTTGCAGGCGTTCACCAGCTTGATCGTCAATGCCCTGATCGCCGGCGTGGTGTCGCCGTTGCTCAGCCAGCATGCACTGCATCTAGCCATCGGCGGCGCGACGTTGACGTTGCTTGGGTGGCTGTTCTGGCGGTGGGAAATGGGCTCAGGCCAGCAAGTGCTCGAGTGCAGTCCGAGTGGAGCACTGGAGCCGGGCGAGTCGATGTGATGGTGACGGTCCCGCGGCCGCGATGCTTTGCAGGAGCGCCCCATGGGCGCGATCGCGTTACCGGGAAAGCCTCATTGCGCCCATGGGGCGCTCCTGCAAACAGCAGCTACCGCCGCCGCTGCCAGACATACAACGGCAACCCTGCGGCCACCAACCCCGCACCCCACAACAACGGCTCCGCACCGATGCCGAACAGCGCGTACACGCTGAAGACCAGCGCCAGGGCAGCGACAACGCGCCCGCTTCCATTGCCACGCCGCAGCCATGCTGCGCTGCTGCCGACATAAGGCAGCAACGTCGCCGCAGTCGACAGCAATATCGAGAAGGTGAACAACTGCACCAGCGAGCGCGTGTAGTTGGCGATGACCAGCGCACTCGCCAGTCCGCTGCTGAGCACGATGCCGAGGAACGGCGTGCCGCGCGCATCAAGCCTGCAGAACAGGGCAGGAAAGAGGCGGTCGCGCGCCGCCGCCATCGGCAGTTGTGCGGACAACATCACCCAGCCGTTCAATGCACCGAAGCACGACACGGCCGCCAGCGCGGCCATGCCGATCGCGGCGCCCCGTCCCCACAACAGGCCGACCGCATCCGCCATCGGCGCGGTCGAATCCTTCAACACGTTCGCCGGCAGCAATCCAAGCACGGCCGTGCACGCAAGGATGGTGGCGATGCCGGCCAGCAGCGTGCCGAACACGGTGGCACGCGGAATGGTGCGATCGGGATCGGCGACGGAGCCTGCGGGCACCGTTGCGGCTTCCAGTCCCAGCAGCGCCCATAGCGTCAGCGCGACGGTGGCGTGCACCGCGACCGGCAACGGTTGGCCGGTCGGATTGAAGGGGCGATACAGACTGCCATCGACCAGCCAGATGGCGATGCCGCCAAACAACAACAGCGGCACCAGCTTGAGCGCGGTGGTCAGCAACTGCATGCGTCCGGCCTGGCGCACGCCAAGCAGGTTGATCGCGCTGCACACCCACAGCGCACCGAGTGCACAGGCGGCGCTGCGAACGGGGGTGGATGTCGCGGCAGGGAAGATCGCGCCGATGCTGCCGGCGAACGCGACCGCGATCGCGGCATTGGCGCACCACATCGAGATCCAGTAACTCCAGGCGATCATGAAACCCGCGAAGTCACCGAAGGCATTGCGCACATAAGCATACGGCCCGCCGGTCTGCGGCCACTGTTTTGCCAGGCGCGCGAACGTCAGCGCCAGCAGCAGCGCGCCGCACAAGGTGATGCCCCAGCCAAGCAGGCTCACGGCGCCGTAGGGCGCCAGCGACGCCGGCAGCAGGAACACCCCGGAGCCGATCATGCTGCCGACGACCAGGGCGGTAGCGGACCAGATGCCGAGGGGGCGCTGCGTGTTGTTGTCCATGCTCGTCATTCGTGGAGGAGCTCGCGCGGCTTTTTTTGCTCGTCATTCCCGCGAAGGCGGGGTTTGTAACAGCGAAGCTGGTCATCCAGCGACTTCAAGCTCTTTAAGCAAAGGCACTGGGTTGACCAGCTTCGCTGTTGAAAAAGCGCTTCCGCCTTCGCGGCAATGACGATTCTGGTTTTTTGTTGTTCCCAGATTTCGTACGGGTGATCTCGCATGGTCACGCCATCGCTTCGCGGTAGGCGCGGCGCAGCAGTTCATGGAAGTGGTGCACCGCGTTCTCGCGCAACGGATTCAAGCGGCCCGGTGCGTACGAGCCCGATGCCAAACCGCGTTGCACGTCTTCGCAGATGCCCAGATCTTCGTGCTGCACTTCGTCGCTGAACTGCAGGTCGGCCTCGCGTCTGGCACGTGCCTCGCCGGAGTCGTCCTTCCCGCTCTGCACGGGCGCGTAATAGAAGTCGAACTCGACCCGGCAACGATCCATGCCTTTCGGGACGATGCGATTGGTCTGCAGGCGGCCCGGCAGGATGTTGAGCATGGTGTTCGGCCACAGCCAGTAGTACAGCGCGTCGCCGTCGCCATACAGCGTGTTGCTGCTGCCGTCATCGGATGTGCGCAGCGGACTCCATTGCAGCGAATGCCAGCCGTGGGTCTCGGTGACGTAACTGCGGTAATCGAGCATCCGGTTGAGCGCCGGATGTACATGTGGCAGGTGGTAGCCCTCCAGGTAGTTGTCGACGTACACCTTCCAGTTGCAGGCAACGTCGTAGCCGACGCGTTGGTGGTGGCCGTAGTCTGCAAGCCCGCGCGTCGTGCCGAGGCGCGTATCGATGCCTGCCACCAGCGCATCGAAACTCGATGCGTTGGAACCAGATGCGTCCTCGCCCGAACTCGCAAACACCAGACCCTGCCAGAGCCGGACGTGCAACTGCGGCAAGCGAATATCTTCGACGCGGAAATCTTCGGCGGTCTGCATTTCGGGCGCGGATTTCAGTGAGCCATCCAGCGCGTACGTCCAGCCGTGATAGCGGCAACGCAGCGACTTCGCAGCCAATCCGTCGCATTGCGCGATTGGCCCGGCGCGATGCCGGCAGACGTTGTGCATCACGCGAATCTCGCCGTCGGCTCCGCGCACCGCAATGACCGGCAACCCGGCGAGGTCGGCGATGACATGGTCGCCTGGATGTTGCAATTGGCACACGTGCGCAACGAGATGCCACGCATGGTCGAAGATCGCGTGCCGGTCGAACGTTGGCATGGTCGCATCGACATAGAACCGGGCGGCCAGGGACCGCGCATGGTCGGCGTCTTGCGGGAGGAGGTCGACGTCCGGATTCATGCGGGGAGTATGCCGCGACTCG
>JAYTAY010000500.1:0-5862 GCA_043737255.1 Luteimonas sp. | reverse complement strand
CTGCGACGTTGGCGTCGCGTGGCGGCCGGTGCATCGTCAGCAGCGCATCGCGTAACGAAGGCAGTTTCATGCCGGAAAGAATGCTGCGCGGCAACAATTCCAGTGCGTCGTCATCGGGCAGCTTGTCCAGCGCCTGGCCAATCAGCTTGCGCATGCTGGCCGGGCCGATGCCTTCGATGGCGGGATAGACGGGGTCGAGCTGGTCGCTCAAACCCGCTTCGCCGTCTTCGAGCAGGCGATAACTCGGATGCACGATCTCGAAGCCGTGATGGCCGGCCTTGGGTGTACCGAAACAACGCACTCGAACACCGGGAGAAAACTGCGCGGCCTGCGCGCTGCGAAAATGGAAAAAGCGCAGCACCAGTGTCGATTGCGACTCATCGCCAATCGCCACGCGCAACGACGGGCGGTATCGAAACCCACGCTCGACGGCCTCGACGCGGCCTTCGACCTGCGCGGCGACACCCGATTGCAATTGCCGGATCGGCGTGATCGCGGTGCGATCTTCGTATTGACGCGGCAGTTGCAGCCACAAGTCCTGCAATGTGGTCAAACCGCGCGCGGCGAGTTTTTCCGCGACACGCGCGCCGACGCCCGTCAGGCTCGTCAGTGGCGTTTCACCAATCGCCGCAAATGCGGGCGCAGGTCGGGCTATGCGCGGCACTGCGGGATCAGTCGATCACCATCACCGCATCGACCTCGAATGCGGCGCCGCGCGGCAACGCGGCTACACCTATCGTCGAGCGGGCGGGATACGGCGCATTGAAGTATTCCGCCATGACGTTGTTGACGACAGCGAACTGGCTCAAGTCAGTCAGGTACAAACCGACGCGCACGATCTGGTCGAACGAACCACCGGCAGCTTCGCAAATCGCCTTGAGGTTGTCGAAGGCGCGGCGCGCCTCGGCTTCGATGTCGCCTTCGATCAGCAAACCGCTGTGTGGATCCAGCGCCACCGCACCGGAACAATAAATCGTGTTGCCGGCGCGCACGGCTTGCGAATAGGGACCGATCGCGGCGGGAGCGGCGTTGCTGTGGATGATTTGGCGAGACATGGGGTACTCCGGATGTCGATGGCTCAGTTTAGCGGCGCGCATCTTCAGGTGCGAATGCATTCGCACGCTTATCCCGAACTCTGGAGCGTGCGAATGAATTCGCACCTGCGAATCACGCCGCACCTACACCGGATCGCTCACAACCGCTGCACCCCGTGCACCACCGACAACCGCCGCGTCCGCCGGATCACATCGGCCAGATGCTTCCGATCGCTGACTTCGATCAGAAAGCGGATCGCCGACACGCTGGTGTCGCGTTCGAGATATTCCACGCGGTCGATGTTCGATTCGGCCTGCGCGATGGCCGCGGCGACCTGCGCCAGCACACCGGGACGGTTGTCGACTTCGATCCGCAACGCCGCCTGGAAATCGCCGGCCACGCTGCGATCCCAGCCGATCTGCACCAAGCGTTCGGGCGACTTGCGGTACTTGGCGACATTGGCGCAGTCCTGCCGATGCACGACGATGCCCTTGCCCGCGGTGTGGTAACCCATGATCTCGTCGCCGGGAATCGGCAGGCAGCAATTGGCGAAACTGATGACGCCGCGCTCGGTGCCGGTAATCAGGATGCGGTCTTCGCCATGCAGCGCGCGCAGGCTGTCGAGCAGGTCGGGAGCTTCCGGCGTCCGTCTGGCAAGCGATTGCGCGACCTGCGCCGGCATGCGGTTGCCGAGGGCGATGTCGGCCAGCAAGGCTTCCAGGCGCTTGTAGCGGTGCTCGCTCAGATATTGTTCGAGACGCACGGGTGGCAACTGGTCCAGCGAGGTGTCGATCGATTCCAGCGCGCGATCGAGCATGCGATGGCCGAGTTGCACCGCGTCCTCATGTTCCAGGCTCTTGAGCTGGTGGCGGATCGACGTGCGCGCCTTACCCGAGACCACGAACTCCAGCCAATGCGGCTTGGGCGCGGATGCCTTGGCGGTGATGATCTCGACGTGCTGGCCGCTGGCCAGTTTGGTGCGCAGCGGCACCAGTTTTTTGTCGACGCGCGCGGCCACCGCGTGATTGCCCACATCTGTATGCACGGCGTAGGCGAAATCCAGCGCGGTTGCATTGCGCGGCAGTGCGAGGATGTCGCCCTTGGGCGTGAACAGGTAGACCTCGTCCGGAAACAGGTCGACCTTGACGTTTTCCAGGAACTCCAGCGAGGAACCAGTGCCACGCTGCGTTTCCAGCAGGCTGGTGATCCAGGTGCTGGCGCGGGTCTGCGCGCTGTTGGCGCCACCGCCACCGTGCTTGTACGACCAGTGCGCCGCGACGCCGCGCTCGGCGATCAGGTCCATTTCCTCGGTGCGCATCTGCACTTCGATGGGTGAACCATACGGGCCGAACAGCACCGTGTGCAGCGACTGGTAGCCGTTGGCTTTTGGAATCGCGATGAAATCGCGGAAGCGGCCATCCAGCGGCTTGAACACCGAATGCACCACGCCGAGCGTGTGGTAACAATCGGCCACGTTGCGCACCACGATGCGGAAGCCGAACACGTCCATGACCTGGTCGAAACTCTTCTGCTCGCCGCGCATCTTGGTGTAGATGCTCCATGGCGTCTTGACCCGGCCGATCAGGCGATGCGGCAGGCCCTCCTTCGTCAGCCGCTGCGCCAGTTGCGCCTCGATGCTGATCAACGCTTCGCGGCGCACCACCGGTTGGGTGCGGATGCGTTTTTCGATGACCGCATGCCGCCACGGATGCAGCGCGCGGAAACCGAGGTCCTGCAGCTCGGACTTGAGCAGGTTCATGCCGAGGCGTTGTGCGATGGGCGCGTAGATTTCCAGCGTCTCGCGCGCGATGCGCTCGCGCGATTCGCTGTCCTGCGCGCCGAGCGTGCGCATGTTGTGCAACCGATCCGCCAGCTTGATCAGGATCACCCGCAGGTCGCGCGACATCGCCAGCAGCATCTTGCGGAAACTCTCCGCCGCCGCTTCCTGCTTGTCGCGGAACTGCAGCTTGTCGAGCTTGGTGACGCCTTCCACCAGTTCCGCCACGGTCTCGCCAAATTCGCCGGCGATGGCCTCGCGCGATAGCGGCGTGTCCTCGATGGTGTCGTGCAGGATCGCGGCGATCAGCGTTTCCACATCCAGATGCTGTTCGGCCAGCACCGTCGCCGCGGCGACCGGATGGGTGATGTACGGCTCGCCGGACTTGCGGGTCTGGCCGGCATGGGCCGCAGCCCCTACCGCCCAGGCCCGTCGGATCTGCGCGCGCTGGTCATCGTTGAGGTAACTGGCCGCCTTGTCCAGCGCCTGAACGTAGTCGGGCACGCCCTCGTCGTAGGGCGTCGCGGTCGTTGCGATGATGCTGCCGGGCGCACCTGGGGTCATGGCGTGAGCGTACGCGGGCACGGTGCGGGTGGCTAGGGAAGGTCACAAGCCAGTTTGCGTTTGATAGGAGCGTATTTGGGCGCGGTTGGCCTTACCGGTAGAGCCTCATTGCGCCCAGGTGCGCTCCCGCAAAACAACAACGGCCCCGCAAGCGGAGCCGTCATTGGGTACTTCGGATGCCGTACAGGCCTAGAGGTCGTCGCCCTTGATGTCATCGTCTGCGACCACTTCGGCGGCAGCCCATTCCAGCGCTTCGCGCTCGACACGCTGTTTCTCGGACTTCTCGACCTGGTCGATATAACCCTGGTCAATCGTCCGTGCTGCGATTTCACGCAGCGCCAGCACGGTCGGCTTGTCGTCGTGCTCGCTGTTGTCGAGTTTGGACTCAACGCCATTGGCGAGCTGGCGGGCGCGCTTGGCGGCCATCATGACCAGGTCAAACCGGTTGTCGACGACTTCCAGGCAATCTTGAACGGTGATACGGGCCATAGGCTGTCCAGCGACCCCGACGGGCCGCGCAATTGAATTGAAGGGGCGCGGATTGTAGCCGTGCGCGGGGTTGCGGTGCAATCGATGAAGACCGTGATGGCTTACGGATCAGTCAGTTAGAGACCATGGGTGCAGGAGCCTACAAACCCCGGTCATCGTCCAGCAGCAGCGCCATCAGCAGCGGTGCATGGCGCGCGACCTGCGCCTCTTTGCGCAGCCGGCTGGCGATGAAGATGCTGCGCATCTGCTCCACGGCGGTATCGAAGGTGTCATTGACGATGACGTAGTCGAACTCACTGTAGTGCGACATCTCCTCGCGGGCCGCGGCGAAGCGCTGCGCGATGGTCGCTTCGCTGTCCTGCCCGCGGGCGCGCATGCGCTGCTCCAGTGCGGCGCGCGACGGCGGCAGGATGAAGATGCTGACGGCGTCCGGCACTTTGGCCCGCACCTGCCGCGCACCCTGCCAGTCGATTTCCAGAAGCACGTCCTTGCCCTGCGCCAATTGCGGCTCGACCGATTGCCGGGCGGTGCCTTTCCAGTCGCCGTGGACGCGGGCGTACTCGAAGAATTCACCGGCGTCGATCATTCCCTGGAACTCGTCCTCACCGATGAAGTGGTAATGCTCGGCATGACGCTCACCAGGCCGCGGCGGGCGCGAGGTAAACGAGATCGACAGGCAGATGTTCTCATCGAGCGCCAAGCACGCGTTGACGATGCTGGATTTCCCGGCACCGGAGGGTGCGGCGACGATGTAGAGGGTGCCTCTCATGCTTCGGATTGTGCCATTGCTGTTTCTCTCTTGCAGGAGCGCACCTGCAAGGGCAAGCGCTCCACACACGCTACTCGATGTTCTGCACCTGCTCGCGGATCTGGTCGATCAACACTTTCAATTCGACAGCCGCCTGCGAGGTGCGGGTGTCGACCGACTTGGAACCTAGCGTGTTCGCCTCGCGATTGAATTCCTGCAGCAGGAAGTCGAGGCGGCGGCCGACGGGTTCCTTCTGCCCCAGCACGCGCCTGATCTCGATGATATGGCTGTCGAGGCGGTCGAGCTCCTCGTCGACATCGAGTTTCTGCAACCACAGCACCAGTTCCTGTTCCAGCCGTCCCGGATCAGCGGGTTGCTTCAGATCGGCGAGCCGCGTTTCGAGCTTCTGCCGTTGGCCGATGCGGATCAAGGGCATCAACGTGCGGACTTCCGCTGCACGATCGGCGACGGCATCGACGCGTTCGCGGATGACGTTGGCGAGATTGGCGCCTTCGCGCTCCCGCGCAGCGACGAAATCGTCGAGCATGCCGTCCAGCAAGCGCATCGCTTCGGCCTGCAGCGCTTCTGGATCGGTATCGAGTCCCTGCAGCACGCCCGGAAACTGCAACAAGTCGGTGAATTGCGTGCGCACGCTGGGGAAACGTGCGCTGACCTCGATGGCCAACGCTGACAGCCGATCCAGCAATCCGGCGTTGAGCTGCAAGGCATCACCGCCTGCCGCCGCGCGCAGGCGCATGCCCAGATCGACCTTGCCGCGTGACACGCGCGCCGCGACGCGCTCACGGATCGCCGGCTCGAGCGCGCGCAACTCTTCCGGCAATCGGACGCCCAGCTCGAGGAAGCGATGGTTGACCGCGCGGATTTCGCAGCCCAGCGTTCCGAACGTGGTGGTGCGCTCGGCGGCGGCGTATGCAGTCATGCTGCGAATCATGCGGTGGTCCGGTCGGCGGGAGCGCGAATGGTAAACTCGCGTGCCCTTTCCATGTGAATTGCGCATGTCATCCGCCTCGTCGCTTTACGCCCGCCCCAGCGGCCGCACTCCCGGGCAAATGCGCGAGGTTCGCATCGAGCGCGGCTACACGCGCCATGCGGAAGGTTCGGTTTTGGTCGCCTTTGGCGATACGCGCGTGCTCTGCACCGCCAGCGTCGAGAACCGCGTGCCAGGCTTTTTGCGTGGCAAGAGCGAGGGCTGGGTGACGGCCGAGTACGGCATGCTGCCGCGCGCCAC
>JAYTAY010000499.1:0-5867 GCA_043737255.1 Luteimonas sp. | reverse complement strand
TCGACTTGTTGTTGGGGAACAGGCCTTCCTCCATGCCGGCGAGGAAGACCAGCGGAAATTCCAGACCCTTGGCGCTGTGCAACGTCATCAATTGCACGCCGTCGGCGCCGGCCTCGGCCTGGCCCTCGCCTGCCTCAAGTGAGGCGTAAGCCAGGAACGCGATCAGTTCGGTCAGCGCCGCGGCTTCGTCGTCTTCATCGCGCTGCACGAAACGCGAGGCGACCGAGACCAGCTCGTCGAGGTTGTCGGTACGCGAATCGAGTTGTCCCTTGGATTCCTTGTCGTAGTGCGCACGCAAACCGGAGCGCAGCAGCACATGGTCGATCTTGTCCTGCAGCGGCAACTCGGCCGTTTCTGCAGACAGCGCATCAATCAATGCGTGGAAGGCCAGCAGTGCATTGCGCGCGCGCGCGGCGAGCAGGTTTTCGCGGCCGACGCGGATCGCCGCTTCCCACAAGGACACCGCATCGGCACGCGCGCGTTTGCGCACTTCGTCAAGCGTGCGCTCGCCGATACCACGCGTCGGCGTGTTCACGGCACGCTCAAAGGCCGCATCGTCGCTGCGGTTGGCCACCAGCCGCAAATACGCCAGCGTGTCCTTGATCTCGGCGCGTTCGAAGAAGCGCTGGCCGCCGTAGACGCGATACGGCAGTGGGCTGTCCGCGCGCAACGCTTCCTCGAAAGCGCGTGACTGCGCGTTGCTGCGATACAGGATCGCGCAATCGCCGCAGCTGCCGCCGTCGCGCACCCACTGGCGGATGCGTTCGACCACGAAGCGCGCCTCGTCGATCTCGTTGTAGGCCGCGTACAGGTCGACGGCTTCGCCATCGCCGCTGTCGGTCCACAGTTTCTTTCCGAGGCGTTCCGGGTTGTGCGCGATGACCGCATTGGCGGCATTGAGGATGTTGGCGCTGGAGCGGTAGTTCTGTTCCAGGCGCAGCGTCTTGACCTCGGGATAGTCATTGAGGAAGCGCTGCACGTTCTCGACCTTCGCGCCGCGCCAGCCGTAGATCGCCTGGTCGTCGTCGCCGACCACGAACACATGGCCGCTGTCGCCCGCCAGCACGCGCACGAACGCGTACTGGATGCTGTTGGTGTCCTGGAATTCGTCGATCAGCAGTTCGCCGAAACGTTGCCGGTAATGCGCCAGCAACGCGGGCGTGTCACGCAGCAACTCGTGCGCGCGCAACAGCAGTTCGGCGAAATCGACCAGCCCGGCGCGGTCGCAGCGTTCCTGGTACAGCGCGTAGGCGCGGCGCATCACATCGGCCCATTGATCGTCGCCAGGCTGGATGTGTTGCGGGCGACGTCCCTCGTCCTTCTGCGCGTTGATCCACCACGCGATCTGCCGGGGCGGGAAACGCGCTTCGTCGAGTTCGAGTGGCTGGATGACGCGTTTGATCAGTCGAAGTTGATCGTCGCTGTCAAGGATCTGGAAGCCTTCCGGCAATTTCGCGTCCTGCCAGTGCAGCCGCAGCAGGCGATGCGCGAGGCCGTGGAACGTGCCGATCCACAACCCGCGGCTGCCATTGCGCAACAACGCATCGGCGCGCGCCCGCATTTCGCCAGCGGCCTTGTTGGTGAAGGTGACCGCGAAGATGCCGTGCGCGGGCACCTGATGCACTTCGTTGAGCCAGGCAATGCGATGCATCAGCACGCGGGTCTTGCCGCTTCCGGCGCCGGCGAGGACCAGGTAATGCCCCGGCGGGGCGGTGACGGCTTCGCGCTGGGCGGGGTTCAGATCGTCGAGCAGGTAGGACACATCCATCGTGCAAGTTTACCGGCGACGTCGTGGAGGCAGTGCCGTTGACGACTTGGTCGTACGTTTGAAGTCAAGGCCTGCATCACCGTTCAAGTGGCCGAAAGTCCGCGCCCTCATCCGTCGCTGCGCGCCGCCTTCTCACGATGGGAGAAGGAAACACACATCAATTCGCCGTGACGTGCTCGCGCTTGCTCGACGTGTACGTCATCAATTTGTCCGTCCAGGCGATCCCGATCGCCGACAGGATGAAGACGGTATGGATGATGGTCTGCCACAGCACGCCCAGCATCGTGACCGTGGTGCAGGTCTTGATCTGCGTGTGTGCCAGCAGCGCGGCCTGCGCGCCAGCAAACGCTTCAGTTGTGCCGCAGAACGGCAGCGCGCCGACGCTGCCGACCTCGATGAAGGTCTTCAGCAGATGGATCGAGCTGATGCCGATGATGGCCATCGCCAGCTTGACCTTCAACACAGATGCGTTGACATGCGACAGCCATTCCGGCTGGTCGGGATGGCCTTCCAGCCGCAGCCGCGACACGAAGGTTTCGTAACCACCGACGATCACCATCATCAGCAGGTTGGAGATCATCACCACGTCGATCAGGCCTAGCACGATCAGCATGATGTCCTCCTCGCCAAGCGTCGGCGTTTCCAGGATCAAGTGCCAGAGTTGCTTGGCGAACAGGATCACGTAGACGCCCTGCGCAACGATCAGCCCGAGGTAGAGCGGCAGCTGCAGCCAGCGCGAGGAGAAGATCAATGCGGGCAGTGGGGTGAGGCGGGTGCTGCGAAGATCGGACATGCGTTGGCAATCAATTCCATGGAGAGCGCAGGGTACCGATGCGCTGTGACGCTGCCAAGCATCGGCCGCCGACCACTAGCCGTCGCGCAGCACCTGCACGCCCATCTGCGCCAGCTGAGTGACCATGCGCCCGGCCTGTAGCGCGCGCTCGCTGGAGGCGTTGCCCTGCTGCGCGCGTTTCGCCACGCCCTGGGCAATCGCGGCGAGGCGGAAGAAACTGAAGGCCAGTACGAATGGCCAGTCGGCATCGACGCGGGTGCCGCTGAGTTCGGTGTAACGACGCAGCAGCGCGGCTTCGTCGGGGATGCCGAGCGCATCGCGATTGATCCCGGCAAGGCCCGGCAGCGGCGATTTCGGCGGCAGCCGCAGCGCCATGCAGAAGTAGCCCAGATCGGCGAGTGGATGGCCCAGCGTGGACAGTTCCCAGTCCATCACCGCCAGGATGCGCGGCCCGCCGTGCGCCGGCATGTCGTTTGCGAACATCAGGTTGTCGATGCGGTAATCGCCATGCACCAGCGCTTTGCTGCCGTCATCGGCGGGACAGCGTTGCGGCAGGTCGGTGAGCAGGGTTTCCATCGCCGCGACCGACTGCGTTTCACTGGCCCGGTATTGCGTGCTCCAGCGCGTCAGCTGGCGCGCGAAGTAATTGCCGGGCTTGCCGTAATCGGCGAGGCCGGCGGCGTCGACGTCGATCGCGTGCAAGGCCGCGAGCGTGGCGATGATCGTGTCGTAGGCGTGGCTGCGCTGGTCACCGGCCATTTCAGGCAACGCCGGATCCCAGAACACGCGGCCGTCCACATGCTCCATCAGGTAGAACATCGAGCCAATCACCGACTCGTCAAGGCACAGGTGCAAGGTGCGCGCCACCGGCACGGCGCTGCCGTGCAGGGCGCGCAGCACGCGGAATTCGCGGTCAACGGCATGGGCCGACGGCAACAGCACGCCGGGCGGCTTGCGGCGCAGGACATAACGGCCGCTGGCGGCATCGATGCAGTAGGTGGGATTGGATTGCCCGCCCTTGAACTTGACCGCGGTCAGCGGTCCGTGGAAGCCGTCCACGTGTTGCGTGAGGTAATCCGCCAGCGCGGATTCCGGCAGTGCGAACAAATCTGCGGCCACCCGTTCAACCCTTCAGCATCGAACGCGCCAGCGCCGCGATGTGCACTTCGTCGGGACCGTCCGCCAGCCGCAGCGAACGCGCAGCGGCATAGGCATGCGCAAGGAAATGGTCCTGCGACAGACCGCCGGCGCCATGCAGCTGGATCGCGCGATCGATCACCGCGCAGGCCATGCGCGGCGCCACGATCTTGATCATTCCCACCAGGTCGCGCGCGCCCTTGTTGCCTAGCGCATCGAGCGCCGCCGCAGCCTGCAGGGTCAGCAGCCGCGCCTGCTCGATCTCGCAACGCGAGGCGACGATCATCTGCTGCGCCATGCCATGCGCGCCGAGTGGTTGGCCGAAAGCGACGCGGCTGCGGGCGCGTTCGATCATCGCCTCGAGGGCGCGTTGCGCCAGCCCAATCAGGCGCATGCAGTGGTGGATGCGGCCGGGGCCAAGACGCGCCTGCGCGATCTCGAAACCACTGCCTTCGGCGTGCAGCAGGTTGGCAACCGGGACGCGCACCTGGTCGAAGCGCAGTTCGACATGGCCATGCGGCGCATCGTCGTAGCCGAACACCTGCAGCGGCCGCACGATCGTGATGCCGGGCGTCTCCATCGGCACCAGCAGCATCGATTGCCGGCGATGCGCGGCGGCTTCCGGATTGGTCACGCCCATCACGATCAGCAGCGCGCAGCGCGGGTCGCCGGCGCCGGTCGTCCACCATTTGCGGCCGTCGAGGACGTAATGGTCGCCGTCGCGTTGGAAGCGCATCGCGATGTTGCTGGCATCGGAGGAGGCGACCTCCGGTTCGGTCATCGCGAACGCGGAGCGGATGCGGCCATCGAGCAGCGGCGTCAGCCAGCGCGTCTGCTGCTCGGCGTTGCCGAACTGCGCCAGCACTTCCATGTTGCCGGTGTCGGGCGCGCTGCAGTTGAAGATTTCCGGAGCGATCAGCGAACGCCCCATGCGCTCGGCCAGCGGCGCGTAGTCGAGGTTGTTGAGGCCGGCGCCGTGGCTGCCGTCCGACAGCGTTGCATCTGGTAAAAACAGGTTCCACAGGCCTTCGGCGCGCGCCTGTGCCTTGAGGGTTTCCAGCAACGGCGACGGTGTCCAGCGTGTCGCCGCATCGGCGTCCCTGGCGGCGAATGCCGGCTCTGCCGGAATGACCTTCGCGTCCATGAACGCGGCGAGCTTTACCTCGAGCGTACGACTGCGATCATTCTGCGGAAACAGCTTGGATTGCGGCAACAACGCTGAGCCTGGCATGGTCATGCGTCCGCCACCAGCGTCACGCCCGGCAACGACAGCACGTACTCCGCGCCCATCAGTTGCGACGGCGTGCGGTAGCCAGTGGCATCCGTGCCACGCAGCAGGTGTTCGACGATGCCCAGCGACGCGGTCGCGGTGAGCGTGTAGCCGTTCGGCACCACCAGATGGCGCTTGATTTCGGTGCCGCCGGAATTGCGAACTTCGCCCCAGACGTGCGTGACCGTGTTTGCGCGCTTGCCGTCGGACGGCCCGCGCACCGAGCGCGCCACGCCGCGCTTGAGCAACCCCTGCACCAGCGCCGTGTCCAGCAACGGACCGAGCAGGCGCAGGCGCCGCACGCGTGCGATGGTCGCCGGCGCCGCCGCCATGTAGACCTCGACGTTGGGAATGCCGGTGCTGATGTACGACGTGTAGACATCGCCCCACGGAATCGTCATCGCCGTGCGCGGCTGCCCATCGCGCACGAAGCTGCGCGTCTTCCACGCCAGCGGCACGCGCCGCAGCTCGCCGTCGATGCGCGCCCGCCCGCCCTTGCCAAGACCTTCGATGCTGGTCCTGGCGGTGCCGGGGCTCGGCCCGCCACCGGCTTCGAACGCAAGCACCAGATGGGTTGCCGTCGGCAGCTCGCGTTTCAGCATGGCGGCGAGGCAATCGGTCGGCACCACGTCGAAACCCGCGCCCGGGAGCACCACGATGCCGCGCTCGTGCGCGCGCGCATCCTGCGCATGGCAGTGCGCGAACACGTCGATCTCGCCGGTGATGTCGAGGTAGTGCGCGCCGACAGCCAGGCAGCCTTCCAGCATTGGCGCAGCCGTCGCGGAGAACGGGCCGGCGCAGTGCAGCACCAGACCGATGCCATCGAGGCCGCCGCGCACCGCGTCGCGATCGTCCAGATCGAAACGACGATGGGCCAAACCGAGTTGCCGCGCGAGCGC
>JAYTAY010000498.1:0-5868 GCA_043737255.1 Luteimonas sp. | reverse complement strand
AGTTCGATGGACGCGACATCCACCGGGTCAAGGTCGTCGACGACGGCGGCCGGGTCCGGATCTATGTCGATGATCCCGAGAAGCCGGCCAAGTCCAGTGACGACAAGCCGGCGCGTACACGTCGTGACGACAAAGACGATCCCAATCTGTAGCTGAACGGCCAACCGGCCCTGCAATTCACGGGCAACACGAGGAGTTTTTCCGATGCGAATTTTACTCGTCGAAGACGAAGCCCCGCTGCGCGAAACCCTGGCTGCGCGCCTCAAGCGCGAAGGCTATGCAGTCGATGCCGCCCAGGATGGCGAGGAAGGCTTGTACATGGGCCGCGAAGTGCCGTTCGATGTCGGCATCATCGATCTGGGCCTGCCCAAGATGTCCGGCATGGAATTGATCCGCGCGCTGCGCGACGAAGGCAAGCAGTTCCCGGTGCTGATCCTGACCGCGCGTTCCAGCTGGCAGGACAAGGTCGACGGCCTCAAGCAGGGCGCCGACGATTACCTGGTAAAGCCCTTCCATGTCGAGGAGTTGCTGGCGCGCATCAACGCGCTGGTGCGCCGGGCCGCCGGCTGGAGCAAGCCCACGCTGGAATGCGGGCCGGTCGCGCTGGATCTGGCCGCGCAGACCGTCAGCGTCCACGGCGCCAATGTCGACCTGACCAGTTACGAGTACAAGGTGCTCGAGTATTTGATGATGCATGCGGGCGAGCTGGTGTCGAAGGCCGACCTGACCGAGCACATCTACCAGCAGGATTTCGATCGCGACTCCAACGTGCTGGAAGTCTTCATCGGCCGCCTGCGCAAGAAACTCGATGCCGATGGCGCGCTCAAGCCGATCGAAACCGTGCGCGGCCGCGGCTATCGCTTCGCGATCGCCCGCACCAACGAAGGCTGATCACACGCGGCGGCACATCACCGTTCCGGGGTAAGTGCAAATCCTTTACTGTCCGCAAATGACGCAAATGACGCGAAAGATTTCCTGATGAACTCTTTCGCGTTTTTTTGCGCCTTTCGCGGACAGGAAAAACGCTTGTCACTCCCGTGCTGGATGAGGGGCTGCATTGGCTAGCGTGGTCTGGCGGCCGCGTTCGCTGGCCACGCGGCAACTGCTCGCGGCAACGCTGGGCTTGCTGGCGTTTCTGGCGCTGGTCGGGTACGCGCTGGATCGTGCCTTCGTCGACACCGCCGAAAGCAACCTGCGGCAGCGGCTCGAGAGCTATGCCATGGCCTATGCCGGCGATACCGACTTCGATCGTGCCGGCGACATCGTGCCGCCATACATCTCGCCCGACCCGCGTTTCGACCGCCCCGGCAGTGGCCTGTACGCCGCGATCGTGCTGCCCAATGGCCGCTGGGATTCGATGTCCACGCAAGGGCCACGCCTTCCCTCCACGCGCATGCTGGCGCCGACGCAGAAGGATTTCGTCGGGCCGCTGCCGATCACGCAGCTCAGTGGCGTGCAGGGTGAGGTGTATCGCTACGGCGAAGGGTTCATCTGGGCCGAACGCGGTCCGCAGGCGGAATTCCAGTACACCGTCTACGTGATGGAAGACACGCGGCCGCTGCAGGCGCAGATCACCGTTTTCCGGCGTGCGTTGTGGAGCTATCTCAGCGGCGCGGGCTTGATTCTGTTGCTCTTGCAGATGCTGACGCTGCGCTGGAGCCTGTGGCCGCTGCGCCGGGTCATTGCCGAACTCAAGCGCGTGCAACGCGGCGCCGCGGCGCGCATGACCGAACGCCACCCGCGCGAACTGGAACCGTTGACCGGCAGCATCAACGCCTTCATCGAGAGCGAACGGGAAAACCTCGATCGCCAACGCAACACGCTGGCTGATCTCGCGCACAGTCTGAAGACGCCGCTGGCGGTGCTGCGCACGCGCCTTGACAGCGACGCGCCGGAAGCGGAGCTGCGCGAGGAAGTCGATACGCAGTTGCGGCGCATGAACAGCCTGGTCTCCTACCAGTTGTCGCGCGCCGCATCGGGCGGACATACCTTGTTCGCCGCGCCGGTCGAGATCGAGTCGCACGCCGAACAGATCGTGCGCGGGCTGGAAAAAATCTACTCGGCAAAAGGCGTGATCTGCGAGTTCGAGATCGACGCGGACGCGCGGTTCCATGGCGAGCCGGGCGACTTGCAGGAGCTGCTCGGCAACCTGCTGGAAAATGCTTTCAAATGGGCCAAATCACGCGTGTTGCTGACCGCGAAGCAGGGCGACGCGGCAACCAAGCGTCGCGCCGGATTGCTGTTGATCGTGGAGGACGATGGCCCCGGCATTCCGCAGGAGCGCGTCGCCGGCCTGTTGCAACGCGGCGTGCGCGGCGACGAACGCGTGCAGGGCCACGGCATCGGTTTGTCGATCGTGCAGGACATCGTGCACGGCTATCGCGGTGATTTGCAGGTGAACCCGTCACCGGAACTGGGTGGTGCGCGCTTCGAGATTCGGTTGCCGCCGGGGCTGTAAGAGCGCCCGATGGGCGCGATGAAGCTTTATCTGTAGTGCCCAATCGCGTCCATGGGGCGCTCCTACAGGAGTAAGGGCGACGGCCCGTAGAAGCGCGCCAGATGTTGCGCCACGGCCGGCATCTCGGCTTGCAGCAACGCCGGCATCGAGAAGTGGTATTCGCTGCACACCGCGAAGAATTCCTCCGGCGCTTCGGCCGCATACGGATCGATTTCGGTGTCGCGGCCAGCCTCCACTTCCTTGCAAAACGCGTCGTATGCAATCTGGAAATCACGCGCCCACCCGCGTTGCCAGTCGCGCGGCAGCGGCGGGGTGCCATCGAGTGCGCCATCCAGCGCATCGATCTTGTGCGCCATCTCATGCACGGCCACGCAGAAACCTTCGCGTGGCGAGGCGCAATCGCTGAGCACGTCGGCCCACGACAGGATCACCGGTCCGGATTCCCACGCCTCGCCGATCAGATCGTCATCCCATTCGTGCATCACGCCAGCCGCATCGATATGGCTGCGTTGTTTACGAAAGGCATCGGGGTACACGATCAGTTGCGACCAGCCGTGCAGGCCTTCTTCGCCGAACTCGAGCAATGGCAGGCAGCACAACGCAGCCAGTTGCACGCGCAGCGCGTCATCCAGCGCGAGTCCGGCCACGGGGGTGATGGTCTTGTCGTGCAGCAGGCGCGCGGTGAGTGTTTGCAGGTGTGCTTCGCGATCGGGATCGAGCGCTGCGATCCATGGCGTTGCCGTGCGTGCACAGGACCAGATGTGGGGATCGAGGCGTGCCGAAGAACGCAGTCGTTCAAAGAATTTGATCAAAAGCGACGGACCATTCCGTTTGCGCCGTATGTCTGCTGTTCTTCTGCCATCGGGAGCAGGGAAAGGCGTGGCTTAGCGGAACATCCCCGGCAAAAAACTGTGCCAGCGCGGGCCATGCGTGCGCTGACTGTCGCCACCACGCAACGATGTCGGCTTCTGGACCCGATTGGCCGGCGCGGCTACGCGCGGGGTGGCGGGTTTCGCATCGTTGAGGGCATCGACCTCTGCCGACGGGCAGGTGCCTTCTTCGCCATTGGCGCTTTGCATGCGGATATCACGGGCCAGGACGGTTGTGCTGGCGCAGAGCAGCAGGAAGAAGAGGCTGAGTCGCAACATGGCGGCGGTTCCAGAAGTGACCGATCCACAGACTGGTCGGAAGTTGCAGTGGCGAATGATAACTTGGATGCATTGGAGCTGCAGATGGTTGCATGCTGCGACGCAGCAGCTGTCGTTCGCGGCTTCGGGCAGACTCGCGCAGCATGCCCGGACGCCCCGACATCCTTGTGCTCAGCTTGACGGCCCCTGCCCTGAGGCGCGCGTTGACGGCCGGCGCCCATCGGGTCATCGCCAGTCGTGACCTGCTTAACAAGATCAATGTGTTCCCGGTGGCCGACGGCGACACCGGCAACAACCTGGCCTTCACCCTGACGAGCGTGTTGAACGGCGCATTGAGTCGCCGCAGCCGCCACATCGGCGAGCTGCTTGGCCGGGTCGGCGACGAAGCCATCGATGCCGCGCGCGGCAATTCCGGTGCGATTCTTGCGCAGTTCCTGTACGGCCTGGCCGAACACGCCAAGGCATTGCCGGCGATGGACACGCATGCCTTGGCCGCGGCCGTGCGCCATGGTGCGAGCAGCGCGCGCGCTGCGCTGGCGCAACCGGTGGAAGGCACCATCCTCACGGTCATCGGCGCGTTCGCGCAGGCGCTGGAAGAGGCCGGCACGCAATCCTCGTCGAATGATCTGCGCGAGAACTTCGCGCGTGCGCTGGTGCGGGCACGCATTGCCCTGGCCGAAACGCCGCGGCAGATGGCGTTGCTGCAGAAGGCCGGCGTGGTCGATGCCGGCGCGCAGGGATTTGTCGACCTGCTCGAAGGCGTGGCCGACTACGTCGCCGGTGGCACGCGTTCGATCCGCATGCGCAGCCACGCGCCGACCGCCGCCAATGAGTTGATGGAAAATTTCGCACACGAACACGTGGTCGATCCCGCGCGCCGCTGGTGTACCGAATGCCTGGTGCTGGGGACTGCACTGGATCGCGACGTGTTGCGCGATGCGTTGACCGCGATTGATGCGGACTCGATGGTGATTGCCGGAGGCGTGACGCGATTGCGCGTCCACGCCCACGTCGGCAGGCCGCAGCTGTTGTTCGATGTCTGCGCGGCGCAGGGGCAGGTCGATGCGATGAAGGCCGACGACATGCTGCTGCAGCAACGCAGCATGGGTTCCCCGCACCGCGTCGCGATCCTCACCGACAGCGCGGCGGATCTGCCCGACGCCATCGCCGAACGCCATGCGGTGACGGTGGTGCCGGTGCGGGTCAACCTGGACCAGCGCGATTATCTCGACAAGATCGGGCTGTCCACCGACGAGTTCTACCGGCGCATGGCGCTGTCCTGCGAACTGCCGCGCACCAGCCAGCCACCGCCCGGCGATTTCCGTCGCGCCTTCGACTTCGTGCTGGCGCATCATCCGGCCGCGATCTATGTGGGGTTGTCGCGCGCCGTCTCCGGCACCTTGCAGTCGGCCGAGCACGCCGCTGCGCGCTGCGATCTGCAGCGGTTGCATGTCTTCGACACCATCAATGCTGCAGGCGGCCAGGGTTTACTGGCGTGGCGTGCCGCCGAGCTTGCCGATGCGGGCGAGGATGCCGAAGCGATCCTTGCCGAGTTGCATCGACTGCGCTCGCAGACACTGACCTGGGCGATGGCGCGCGACATCACCCATGCCGTGCGCGGTGGCCGCATTCCGGCGTGGGCCGAACCTGCCGTGCGGTGGAGCGGACTGACGCCGATCGCCAAGGTGCGCGACAGCGGGAAATTGGCGATTGCCGGCGGTCTCTTCGCCAAACGCCGCGCACCCGAAGCGTTTGCCGCCTACGTTGCGAAGCGCCTTCCCAAAGCGATGCGCTGGCGCGCAATCGTTGGCCATTGCGATGCACGCGAGGACGGCGGGCGTTTGCTGGCCGCGCTGAAGTCGCGCGTTGACATCACCGAATCACATCTGGTGGAGACCGGCCCCGCGATCGGCGCGCATGCCGGGCGAGGCGCGCTGGTGGTCTCGTTGCAACCTGCGCCGCACACCGGGCCGGTTCGCGGATAATTGACACGTCTTCGACTGCTGTAGAACGCTTGGCCCCATGCCACCACTCACACAGTCGATCCTGATCCTGATGGCCGCTTATCTGCTCGGTTCGATCTCCGGCAGCCTGGTGCTTGGTCGTTTTCGCGGCATCGACATCCGCGAGCAGGGCAGCGGCAGCGCTGGCGGCACCAATGCCTTGCGCACGCAGGGCCTGAAGTTCGCGCTGGGCGTGGTGTTGATCGACGTCGGCAAGGGCGTGCTGGCGGCGTGGCTGGGACGACAGTTCGCGCCACTG
>JAYTAY010000497.1:0-5880 GCA_043737255.1 Luteimonas sp. | reverse complement strand
GTAGTCGTAAGGGGGCGCGATGAATTTCTTGTTCGGACTGATCGGCGCAGCGCTGACATGGATGCTGGCCGTGGCCTGGGACTGGGGTTGGGAGACGACCCTCGTCGTGGTCGGGGGCATTATCGGCTGGCTGCTGGGCCGCATTGCGAAGCTGGCGACGCGAGTCGAGCTGCTTGAACGTTCGTTGAAATCCTTGACCGTTGGCGCTCAGGTCCGGCTGCAGGAGCCACGCGCAGCGACTGAGCCGACACCGGAATTCCGGCTCGAAGCGCCGTCAGCGAGTGCAGCACAAGCGGCCACAGCCATGCCTGTGACAACGGCAACCGTACCGCCCGTTGCCGAAGCCGCGCGAGTCGAAGTGGCTGGCGTGCCCGTCGCGCCTACCGTTCCAGCAGCGCAGAATCCGCCGTCACAACCGCCGCTGGTGGCGCGCGGCTTCAATGCCGTCCGGAATTGGTTCAGCGTCGGCAATGTGCCGGTCAAGGTCGGCATGCTGGTGTTGTTCGCCGGCGTCGCGGCCTTGCTGAAATACGCGGCTGATGCTGGATGGTTCACGCTGCCGATTGAGTTCCGCATGGCCGGCATCGCACTGGCCGCCATCGCCGCGCTGGTGTTCGGCTGGCGCCAGCGCGCTCAGCGGCCTGCCTTCGCGTTGAGCCTTCAAGGTGGCGCGGTCGGCATTCTGGTGCTGACGGTGTTCGCGGCATTCCGCTTGTATGGCGTGCTGCCAGCCGGCGCCGCATTTGCTCTGCTGGTTCTGATTGTGGCGGCCACCTGCGTGCTTGCCGTGCGGCAGAATTCGTTGGCGCTGGCCGTCCTCGGCATCCTCGCCGGCTACCTCGCGCCGATCCTTATCTCGACCGGTTCGGGCAATCACGTTGCGCTTTTCAGTTATTACGCTGTGCTCAATCTGGCCGTGTTTGCAGTCGCCTGGGTGCGACCGTGGCGCGTGCTGAACCTGATCGGTTTCGTGGCCACCTATGCGGTCGCGACATTGTGGGGCGCGCTGTCGTACCAGCCGGAAAAGTTCGCCAGCACCGAGCCATTCCTGATCCTGTTTTTCGTGATCTACCTATTGGTGCCGCTGCTCTATGCGCGCAAACGCGAGCCGAGCAGTCGCGACATCGTCGAAGGCAGCCTGCTGTTCGGCAATCCGCTGATTGCGTTCGCCTTGCAGGCCGGATTGCTTAGGGGCGATGCGATGGGCCTGGCGCTGTCGGCGCTGGTCCTCGCCGTTCTCTATGCCGCACTGGCATGGTGGCTGTTGCGCAGGACCACGCTGGGTGTGATCGGCGAAGCGCACGCCATCCTCGCGATTGGCTTCGCGACGCTCTCCGTGCCGCTGGCGTTGAGCGCGGGCGCAACCGCGTGCACATTTGCGCTGGAAGGTGCCGGTCTGGTCTGGCTCGGCTTGCGCCAGCAACGTCGTTTCCCGCGTTGGAGCGGCTACGCCCTGCAACTTCTGGCCGGCGCTGCCTGGGCCTTTGGCAACTCGGCGGATGGCGCAATGCCGATCTTGAACGGAGTCGCGATTGGTGCCCTGCTGATCTCGCTCGCCGGGTTTGCCAGCGCCGAAATGCTGCGTCGTGCCAGCGGTCGCGCAATCGTGGTCTGGCTGCTCGATGGCTGGGCATTGCTGTGGTGGCTGATCGCGTGGCTGCACGAAATTCATCACTGGGTGCCCGCGCTTTCGCAAGCCGATGCCGCGCTTGGATTGACCGCCGCCAGCATCGTCACAGCCGGATTCGTCTACAGGCGCTGGCAGCGGCCACTGCATGCCTGGATCGCCGCCGCGGGTTTCGTCATCGCCATCGTGATTGCGATGCAGCAAGCTCAGGACCATCGTCAACCGTTTGCCGAGTGGGGCGCGTTGGCGTGGCTTGCGTTCGCGATTGGCGGTGCGTTGACGCTGCGCTGGATCGCATCGAGCGTCGCCATCGTTGTCGCTCACAACGGCTGGTTGTGGGCGTGGACGCTGGCGCTGGCGTTCCTGTTTCGCTGGTTTGCAGTCGATGTTGGTCTGGCCGATGGCTGGGCTTGGGCCTTGTCAGCATTACCACTGTTGGCCTTGGCGGCGCTATCGCGCAAGAAGCCGATCTGGATCGCGTGGCCGAGTGGCCACGCGTTCGTGCAGGTCCTGCCAAGCCTGTCTGGTTTGTCGTTGATCGCGCTGTTCCTCGTGTTCGGCAACAGCCTGTTTGCGCCTGGCAGCAGCGTGCCGTTGCCGTTCGTGCCGGTCATCAATCCGCTGGAATTGATGCAATTGGCAATCCTGTTGTTGATCGCGCGTGGCGATGGTTTCGCGACATTCGGCCATGCGGTCGTTGTCCAGCGCATGCGCGTCCTTGTCGTGCTTGGTTTTGCCTTCATCACGTTCGCGACATTGCGTGGCGTACACCAGCGGGGTGGCGTGCCGTGGGACGAGGCGCTGGCTTGGACCACGCTCGCGCAGACCAGCCTTACCGTGGTCTGGAGCCTGGTCGGCATGGCCGCATGGATCCTCGGATCGCGACGCGGCAATCGTCCGCTGTGGCTGGCCGGCGCGGTGTTGATGGGCATCGTGCTGCTCAAGTTGCTCCTGGTGGATCGCAATCACCTTGGCAATCTGTACGGCATCGCATCGTTCATCGCGTATGGTCTGCTGTGCACCGTGATCGGCTACCTCGCACCCGCTCCCGCGAAGTCCGCTACCGAGAATGCGTCCCCATGAAAATTATCCTCGCCCTTATCGCGCTGTTGGCCGAAACAGTGCAAGCGGCACAAACCGATTACGCATTTGCCTGGCCGCTGACGACGAGCGGCGATGCCAGTGTCTGGCAGGTCGAGCTGTCACCCGCGATGCTGGCCGCGAGTCGCGATCCGCAGCTCGCCGACATCGATGTGTTCAACGCCGCTGGCGTGGCGGTGCCGGTGTCGTGGTTGCCGGTCGATCTTGCCGCGATTGCGCTTTCCGACACGGTCGGCTTGCCGCTGTTCGCCGTTCCGGCAACCGACACCAAGTCAGCACCGGATGCGGTACACCTGCAATTGCAACGCGATGCCGATGGCCACCTGCACACGCTCAACCTCGATGTCGCCAGCCCCGCGGCGGCGGCCGACAAGGATCTGATCCTCGATGCCAGTGCCGCTGTGCGCGATGGCGGCCGGCTGGATCGCTTGCTGTTTGACTGGCCCGCCAGCGCCAGCGACCTGCGCCTGCGCATCGCCGTCGATGCCAGCGACGATCTCGAAAACTGGCGCAACCAGGTCCCGGCAGCAACGGTATTGCAACTGCGCCGCGACGGCACCGAATTGGTCCGCCGTGCCATCGATATGAATCCGCCGGCTGCGTTGCCGTATTGGCGACTGCGCTTCCTCGATGGCGAGGCACCGGCCGGGCTGGAAGTGCGCGCCGAACGCATCGCAGCGTCCGCGCAACCGCGTCCGCAACGGCAATGGATCGACATCGAAGGCAATGCCACCAACTCGCTGCCGGATCGATCCCTACACGAGTATTCGGCCGCCGCACCACTCGCGGTGCAGGCCCTCGACATCGCCTTGACCGACAACAACAGCGTGGCAGCATTGCAGGTTTTCAGCCGTGCCGATGCAAGCGAACCGTGGCGTCCGCGTGGTGGCATCACCGCGTTTCGCTTGCGCGATGGCGCAAGCGCCCTGGTCAACGATCCACTTCAATTGTTCAGCGAGGAACGGGCCAGCGATTGGCGCATCGAATCACGCCCCGCCTTGACGAAGGCACCGCAACTGCGCGTCGGCTATCGCCCTGATCGACTGGTTTTCCTTGCCCAAGGCGAAGGCCCGTACCGACTCGCCGTCGGCAGCGCAACGCAGCGCCGCAGCGAAGCACCGGTCAGCACGGCCTTGATCGAAATCCGCCAACGTAACGGCGGCGACTGGCAGCCGCCACTCGCCAGCAGCGGCAAACGCGCTGACATTTCCGGCGATGCCGCGTACGCGGAACCGGCTCCGCCATTGCCGTGGAAATCATGGCTGCTGTGGGCTGTGCTGCTGCTCGGCGCAATCGTCGTCAGCAGCTTCGCGCTGAGCTTGTTGCGGCAGCCCAAGTCGCCGGTTTGATCATCGCTGCCGTAATGCTCACCGTTTGCGCTCCTTCTGTTTGGCTGTCGCCAGATTGGTCAAGCGTTTCGCCGGGCTGCCGCCCGCCGCCCCACCTTTCTCGTCGCAGAGAAACGTGGGCCAAAGATGCGACCCGATGGCCTGTCGCCCACGCGGCTGCGCCGCGCGGTTACGCAAGCACTGGCCAGGTTCGGCTGAAGGCACATCCTGTGCCGCAGCCGAAGCCACGCGATTCATCGCGCGGCCCGCAAGCGGCTTATATCCGTCCAGCACTTACCGACAGGAACGAGCGGGTGAGTCAAACGAAACATCATCATCAACGGCAAGCGTCGCGCAGCGGCGGCTTCACGCAGCAACGCTGCGTGCCTTTGACCTACCTCCCGATTCGGGGTGGCGAGATGGCCCAGGAAAGCCCATAGAGTGGCCGAATGGATCCGGCCAGTTCGCTGCAGGTGCACGGATGCGCCTTCAGCGAACCCCGGAACCAGCTCGCGAAGTCGTGCGGCTTTATCACACGACCGATCCGCCACGGGCGCATCTTTGGCCCACGTTTCTCTGCGAGGAGAAAGGTGGGGCGCTCGCCGGCAGGCGAGAGAAGCGCTTGACCAAGCTGGCGATAGCCACTCACAAGAGCGAAGCGGCAGCCCGGCGAAACGCTTGACCAGTTTGGCGACAGCCTAAACGAGCGAAGCGAAGAACAGCAGAAAGAGGGACACCCTCCGGGCACCTTCTCCCGACGGGAGAAGGAAGAAGGAAGCACAGCAGGCGAAATCAGCGCCGCGTGAAACGGTAGTGGCCCACGAGCCACTCCCTTCCGCCGTTGTAGCCGAACAGTTCGGCGCAGGCCATCCAGAACATACGCCAGCGCTGGTTCCAGATCGCGGCCTGGTCGCCGTAGGCTTCGGTCAGAATCTCCAGCACTTCGTCGCGACGGTTATCGTGGTTTTCGAGCCATGCATTGGCAGTGCGCTCGTAGTGGGTACCGGGCAGCAACCAGCGTTGTTCAAGCGACAGATCGTGCTGGAAATGCAGCAGGGTGTCGGCGGCGGGCATCAGGCCGCCGGTGAAGAAATGGCGGCCCATCCAGTTGTCTTCGCCCTGGGTCTCGAAGGGATAGACCAAGTCGCGATGGCAAAAGATGTGCACGAACAACTTTCCGTCGGGAACCAGCCAGGTAGAAATCCGGCGCAACAGGGTTTCGTAGTTGCGCATGTGCTCAAACATCTCGATCGACACCGCGCGATCAAATTGCGCTTCGGCAAGTTCCAGTTCGTTGACGTCAGTGGTGATGACGGTGACGTTTTCAAAGCCGCGTTCCTGGCAGCGCGCTTCGATATGTTTCCGCTGCGATGCGGAATTCGAAACAGCGGTGATGCGCGCAGTCGGAAAGCGCTCGGCCATCCATAGCGTCAGCGATCCCCAGCCACAACCGAGTTCGAGGATGCGCTGGCCATCAGCGAGCTCGGCGCGCTGGCCGTAGATTTCGAGCATGCGTACTTCGGCGGAATCCAGATCGGTCGTCGAAAAATCCCAGTAGCAGGAGCTATATTTGTAGCGCTTGCCCAGACACAACCGGAAAAACGCCGGCGGTAATTCATAGTGCTGCGCGTTGGCGGCGTCGGTCTCGATGGCAATAGCGCTGCTGCGCAGTTCATCGATGCGCTGTCGAAGTCGCTCCAAGCCCTGCTCAACCGAGCCATCCTTTTCATCGCGCAGGCGATGTGCGCATTGCTGGCGAATGCCATGGCGGATCAGCGAATCGGGAATGTAACCGCGCTCGGCAAGCGTGGTGACGAAACTTTC
>JAYTAY010000496.1:0-5916 GCA_043737255.1 Luteimonas sp. | reverse complement strand
CATCCGGGCCCACCGCGTGCGTCGGCGAACCAAGCGCCAGCACATACAGGATCATCGCCTCGTTGTAGCCCTCCCAGTCGTGCGCAATGAACCCGCTTTCCGGGTGCCAGCCCATCGCCAGCAGCGGCGGCCGCTGCTGCAGCCAGGTCCATTCGACGCGGCGATACAACGTATCGGCAACCGTACGGATTTCCTTTTCGCGCGCGTCGTCTCCATCGTAGTAGCTCTGCGCAAACAGCACGCCGGCCATCAGCAGCGCGGTATCGATGCTAGACAACTCCACCCAGCTCCCATAGCGCTGGCCCTTGTCCATGTCGAGGAAGTGGTAGTAGAAGCCGCGGTACGCGGTCTTGCCGGTGCGCTCGGCGCCCTGCGGCGCGTCACGGAAGAACTTCAACGTGGTCAACGTGCGATCGATGGCCTGCGTGCGGCTGACCCAACCGTTCTCGACACCGATCGGATACGCAGTCAATGCGAAACCGATCGCCGCGATGCTGGAAAACGGTCGCGACGGAAACCGGTCTGGCGTCAGCCCGTTCAACTCGTTGGTGGTGTCCCAGAAAAACTGGAACGTGCGTTTCTCGATGTCCTTGAATAGAGGGGTAAGAGCCGGGGTAGCAGCGGACGCACCGGGTTGCGGCGGGTTCTGCGAAAGAATCTTTTGAGCTTCTTCTCGTTGCTGCTGGGCTTCTGCCGCAGTCTGTGTCGGTTCGAATTTCCGGCAACCCGGAAGCAGCAGCGACACCACCGCCAGCGCTGTCCATGCGACACGCATCAAAGCAGACCTCATTGCCTTAGACACCTCAAGTTAAAAGCGACGCCTGACAAATCCGGCAATCGCGTGTCCGCTGAAAGAGTCGCGCTTCGGGAGGTTGCGGCTGCTCCGCAGAGAGCAGCCGCAACGATTGCTACCAGCTGAAACCTACCGACAGCTTGAACGTCCGCGTCGGCAGGAGGATACCGTCACCCGTACGTACTCCAAAGTTGCTGTCCTGTACCCGGCCAACGCCCCGAAAGTTACCGAAGTCCGTCCAATTGCGCTCGTTGGTGGCATTCAACACGTCGCCGCGGACCCGCACTTTCAGGCCTGCACCGGAATCCCATTCCTTTTGCAAAGCGACATCGAGCTGCTTGAAGTCTTGCTGGTCAAAGTAATAGGTATTGAAGCCGCTATTATTGCAAGCGCCCGGATCGAACCCTTCAAAACAGTCCAGCCCGGTGTTGCCCGGAGGACTGGCCAAGGTGAGCTTGCTGGAAAAAGTCATACCCCAGAAATCCGCGATCCCGGTCGCCACCAGCCGGTGCTTGGAAACGTCCGTCGCCCCGATGAAGCCCACGTTGTCCAGGTTGGGATAGTCGAAGGTAAAGATGTCGGATCTGCTGCGGTTTTCCTCGGCTTCGCTGTAAGTGTAAGCAAACGTCACGCCCCATCCGGAATCGCGTGTGTACGGCTTGTCGAGCGACAGCAGTACCGAATTCAGGCGTGTCTCCACGGCATTGTCACCAATAAAGAACAGGCCGTAGCCAGATAGCGGGAACCCGAACGGTCCGTTGCCAAACGTCACACCCGGCGGTGCATAGGCACCATCCGGGCGACGATTTCCGACCGCGAACAGGATGCCGTCCTTGCTACGAATGTGCACCAGCGTGGCCGATGAGTTCCAGTCATGGCCGAACAGTCCGAACGAGTTGCGCATTCCAAGGCTGAACTGGTCCGAATAGGGCGTCTTGATGTCATTGTTGAGCAGGAACACTTCGGAACCCGCATTGGGATTGGCTGTCGCAAGCCGGGCCAGTTCGGCGGGATCGAAGAAGCGCGGGTCGAATGCGATGCACGTGACGCTGGGCGTGCAGGGATGGCCAGGTGTATTGAACCGATAGGTGTAGCGCTGGAAGGCCAACCGGTATTGCTCAAACGACAGGTAGTCGAATTGATTTCGATTGTAGGAGCGGCCGGCGCCGCCAAAGAGGACGTGGCGCTGGTCACCGCTAAGGTCATACGAAAAACCGAAGCGTGGCTGGAACGCGTCCTTGAACGAATCGCGGTTGCTGCCGTTGCTGATGAAATTGCGGTAGTTGTAATCAACATTCGGGTTGTTGATGTTCGGATAGTTTTGCAGGGCCGTCACCAACGTTGCGGGCGTCACGTGATCCTCGAAACTTGGCGTCTGCTCGTAGTCCCACCGTAAACCCAGGTTCAGGAGCAGGCGCTCGGTGACTTGCCAGTCGTCCTGGATATACAGGCCAAGCTGCTTGTTGCGGGACTCCACCGCCGTCGGAAAACCCGTGCCGGAGGCGGTGAAAAACACCTCGAACGGCACTGTGGTGCTGCGCAGGATGTCGTAGCGGAACTGCGGCGTGAACGGTTGCTGCTCGAAGGCAGTGATGTCGATCAGTTTGTACTTGAGACCGGCCTTGATGGTGTGACCCTCGAAGCCGAAATAGGTGAAATCGTTCTGGAACGCGTAACCCTTCTGACCCTTGTCCTGCTTGTCGCCGCCGCCGCCCGCATTGATGATCAGGTCGAGGTCGGGATTGTTCTGGGCCTCCTGGCCCTGGCGCGGAATGAACAAGTTGTAGCCGTTGGCGAGCGAGGCCGGGCTGGGGCCGAACGTCGTGTCCTCAAAGGTGATGTGCGCATCATTGAGCCAGTCCTCCGCGCTGTACTGGTAGCGCAGGTCGACACGTGTTTCCTCGCCGATCTTCAGCGTGCCGAAGGACGCGCTATTGACGCCGCCGACATTGGTCAGTTCGTCTTCGTCGCGATACTTCACACTGAGCTCGATCAAATGATTGTCACCCGGCGTCCAGTCGATCTTTCCGAAAAAGAGATCCTCCTTGAAAGGCGCGCTGGTGGCATTGCTAGCGGATCCCCGCAATTCAGCGGGTAGCTGGTCGATCGTGAAGTTGCGCCCCAGGGTCAACGTGCGCGGCGAGGTGAACTCCTTTCCTTCATAAGCCATGAAAAAATGCATTCGGTCCTGCATGATTGGGCCACCAAACGAAAATCCGTACTGCTCGTTTCTGGAGATGGCTTTACGTTCGCCTTTTCGTTCCCGGATGGTCTTTGACGTCCACTTGTCGGATGTGAGGTCAAAGAACACATCGCCATGGAATTCGTTAGTGCCCGACTGCGTGACGGCAACGATCGCTGCGCTGCTCAATTGGTCGAATTCGGCTTTGTAGTTCGAGGTGATCACCTTGTACTCGGCGATACCCAACTGCGGGAACGGATTGCCTCGGCTTGAGTCCTGGCCGGTGACGCCGCCCTTGAGCACGTAGTCCTTCTGGCCGACGCCATCGATGAACACATTGATGCCGTTGGAAAGCTGCGCGCCGCTGCGCAACGAGGTGGAGCCATCGGTGCCGGTGCTGAACACCACGCCGGGCACGATGTCGGCGAACGCAAGGAAGTTGCGCGAAGCCTGCGGAAGCGCCTCTATCTGTTTGTTGGATATGTACTTGGCAACTTCCGATGTCGTGGTTTCGACTAGTGCGGTACCTACAACGGTCACCCCCTCAAGTGTGGTCGCATCAGTCGCCGCCGTTGCACCCACGCCCAGATCAAGAGTCGCGGTCTGCCCGACGAGAACGGTGACGTTCCGGGTAGATGTCTGCCCACCAGCGGTGACATCGATTCGGTAAGCGCCTGGCGGTAATCCACCCAATGAATAGCTACCCGCGCTGCTGGCCTGCACGCTGCGCTTCAGGCCGGTGGCGAGGTTCGTCGCGGTGACGTTGGCGTCGGTGGCAGGTCCCGAGCCCGTGGTGACCTGGCCGCGGATTGTTGCGGCAGTGGATTGCGCCAAGACAATCGGCGCCGCCATTGCCATACAACCCGCCAATGCACACGTCAGCAGATTGCGGTTGAGCCGAATCGACTTGAATGTTTGGTGCTTCATGGGGTTTCCCCTCCCAGGGCAGTCGCAGCAGGTTGTAATCGGTTACATCAGGCAATAAAAAATTTTCGGTGCGTAAGGGACTTGATCAGGATGTATCGCTGGGACTTCGCTTGCGCCTGGCGCCGCTCGACTCGCGAACGATCAACTCCGGCTTTAGCGATTGCGATGGGTGTCCGGTTTTGCCTGCAATGGCATCGAACAACGCGTTCATCGCCTCGCCACCCAGGTGCGCGATATTGACTTGCATCGTCGTCAGCGACGGATGCACATAGCGCGACAACGGAATGCCGTCAAAGCCGGCGATCGCGATGTCACCCGGGACGTCAAGACCGGACTGATTAAAGGCGAACAGACAGCCGAGCGCCATCATGTCGTTGGCGGCGAACACCGCATCGGGTTTCTGCGCCGACTGCAGCAGCTGCTTGCCGGCCTCGTGCCCCGAAGCCTCATCGAAATCACCTACCAACACCCAAGGCGTTGCATCAGGCAGTTGCTGCGCCAACGCATCGTGATATCCGCGCAGGCGTTCGCGCGCATCGAAGTTGTTGTCGGGGCCAGCGATGAACGCGATGCTGCGGTGACCGGCGCCAATCAGGTGCTGCATCATTGTCATCGCACCGCCGTAGTTGTCGACACTGAGCGACGCCGCTTCCCCGTTGTGCAACTGCGTGTTCACCAGCACCGCCGGCAGCGACGACGACAGGTGTTCGGTCAGACAACCCGCATCGTCGACATACGGCGACATCACCAGCAGACCATCCACGCGCCCGCGCATCGCGCGCAGTGCCGCGCCCTGCTCTTCCGGATGGCCGTGGTAACTGGAGACGAGCAAGTGGTAGCCGCGCTCGCGTGCGACCTGGTCGACGCCGCGCATCAATTCCGAGAAGAATTCACCGTACAGATCGGGCAGCACCACGCCGATGGTGTTGGTGCGGCGACTGCTGAGGCTGCGGGCGGCGGCGTGCGGGCTATAGCGGAGTTCACTGGCGACGCTGAGCACGCGGAGGCGGACGGCTTCGGCGACGTTGTCGTGACCGTTGATGGCGCGCGAGACTGTGGCCACCGAGACATTGGCTGCGCGTGCGACATCTTTGATGGTCACGCTCATTCCGGTTTCGCGTCCAACCGAGGCTCAAAGTTGAATCGAATGTAAACGTTTCCAGTCGAAGATGTAAAGCAATCGTTATGTGCGGTCGCAGCATTGTCACAAGCCTGTGCAAGACCACCGGTTTCAGGATGCTGCAGCGCGGCATCCAAGAGATACAAATTTCGCTGCACCGCAGCAATGCTGACGTTGAGGACGGCCGCAAGCGCCGCAGTACACGTCAAATGAACATGCGGATTCTGTAGGAGCGCACTTGGGCGCGATGAGGCATTACCGGTGCATCATCGCGCCCATGTGCGCTCCTACAAAAAAAACAAGGCAGATTTCAGCTGTCATTTTCATCCGACGTATGCGCCTTGATCGCAAGCGCATGGATATCGGTGGCCATCAATTTGCCCAGCGCTGCGTAGATGGCACGATGTCGCGCCAACGGATTCATCCCCGCGAACTCCGCGCTGACGATTTCGACACTGAAGTGCCCCCGCCCGTCCTGCGCACCTGCATGTCCGGCATGACGATGGCTGTCGTCGCGGATCTCAAGCTTGCTCGGCGCGAACACGGCTTCAAGCGCGTTGCGGATCGCCACGACCCGTCCTCTGTTGTCGATGTTCATGGCAACACCAGCTTGAACGGTCGCACTTCGGTACGCACGTAGACGCCTCCGCTCACGTACGGGTCCGTCTCGGCCCACGCGCGGGCGTCGTCGATCGAGGCGAACTCCGCGATCACAATGCTGCCGCTGAATCCTGCCGGACCTGGATCCTCGGCATCGATCGCCGGGCACGGGCCTGCCAACAGCAGGCGGCCGTCATCGCGCAGTGCGACCAATCGCGCCAGATGGGCGGGGCGATGTTCGCCGCGTTTGGCCGGCGCGCCTTCGCCGTCGTAACCCTCGATTGCGTACCACAT
>JAYTAY010000495.1:0-2483 GCA_043737255.1 Luteimonas sp. | reverse complement strand
TGGTGTTCCTGCCGTCCAATCGGCGGCACGCCGGAACTTACACCACGGCGTTGCAGCAACTGGGCGTCGAGGTCTGGTATGCGCCGCACGCGAGACGTGCACCGGCATGGTTGCAGGAACATGGCACGCGTTTCGAGACGATCATGGTGTGCCGGCATTACGTTGCCAGTGAATTCCTCGATCTCCTGCGCAGGCATGCGCCGCAGGCGAAAATCGTCTTCGACACCGTGGATCTGCATTACCTGCGCGAGATGCGCGGCGCGGAACTTGTCGGCGATGACGCATTGAAGCGCGCGGCCATGCAAACGCGCACACGTGAGCTCGCCGTCATCGCCCGATCCGATGTCACGCTGGTAGTCAGCGAACCGGAACGCGCCGTGTTGTCGGCTGATGCGCCAGCGGCGGAGGTCGAGGTGTTGTCCAACCTGCACCAGCTCGCCGGGTCCGGGCAGACATTCGAGCAACGCCAGGACCTGGTATTCGTCGGCGGTTTCCGGCATCCACCGAACGTGGACGCGGTGTGCTGGTTCGTCGAAAAAGTGTTTCCGCTGATCCGCAGACAGTTGCCGGAAGTGAAATTCCATTGCATCGGACATCACGCGACATCGGAAGTGCTCGCGTTGGCGAAACACAAAGGCGTGATCGTGCATGGGCATGTGGCTGACATCACGCCATACATGGATGGTTCGCGGATCGCGCTGGCGCCGCTGCGTTACGGCGCCGGCGTCAAGGGCAAGATCAACATGAGCATGTCGCACGGGCAGCCCGTGGTGGCAACGTCGTGCGCGGTGGAGGGCATGCACCTGCGCGATGGACATGACGTACTGGTTGCGGATACGGCTGAAGCCTTCGCGGATGCGGTGATGCGGTTGTATCGCGACGAAGCGCTGTGGCAGCAGTTGTCGTGCAACGGACTTGAGAATGTGTCCCGGCATTTTTCGCTGGATGCGGCGCGGGATGCGGTGCGACGGGTGTTTTTTCAGGAGTGATCCCGGCACTGCCGCTGTTGTAGGAGCGCCCCATGGGCGCGATGGGCTTTACCGGTAGCGCCTCATCGCGCCCAGGGGCGCTCCTACAAAGGCTCATTTCCGTTTCCCGACGCCGTGCTCACCCGCTCGGAGAACTCCTGCAGTCCTTCCGCCTTTGGATCCAGCGCCTTCGCACTCGCCAACGCCTGCGTAGCGAAGGTGATTTCGCCGGCGCCCAGGCGCTCCGCGCCGACCGCGATCCAGCGTTGCGCCAGTCGCCGCTTGCCATCGCCTAACTGCCTGTCGGTCGGTGCGAGTTGCTGCCAGGCATCCAGGCAGACGGCCGCCCGGCGCAGCCGGTTGTTACGCAACTCGTCCTCGTAACAACCGCGCGCCGCCGGCAGCACGCGCGCCGCGGCCCGTTTGACATCTGCATTGGACGGCGCGAGCGATTGCGCGGCACGCAGTTTGTCGTAGGCGCTGTCGCCGGGCGGCGTCAGCCAGTCGCCGCGCGCCTCGGCGTCCGCTGCTTCGGCAAGCAGGCGCGCCACCTGTTGTTGCTGCCTGCGCGATGGCAACGTCGTCACCGTGCGTGATTGCAGGCGGCGGACGCGTTGCAGGTGGGCGTGCGCGATGCGTACCGCCGCGGCTTGCGGGCTGATTTCACGTGCGTGGCTAAGCGCCGTTTCTGCCTCGGCGAAGCGGAAATCGGAGGCCATGCGCTCGGACTGCTGCGCGTAATGCAGGCCGGTGCGTTCGATACCGGCCAGTGCATCGGCGTCGTCCGGGAACGCGTGCACTACCGCACGCCAGGCAACAAGCGCGGTTTGCGGATGATTCTGTTTGAGCGCAAGCCCCGCACGTCGTTTTTCCTGCTCCGCCGCGCGCGCGAGGTGTGCCTGGGCTTCGGGAAATCCGACGTGTCCTGCATCGTATTCGCGCACACGACGCACCGCCGCAGACGCTTCTGCGAGCTTGCCGTGCTGCAAACTTTTCTGTGCCTGTTGCAGCAAATCGGAAAGGGCATCCTCGCGGCCTTCCAGCGCCTCTTCATGCGCGGGCTCCAATGCAATCACCCGCTGGTACAACGGCAGCGCGGCATCGTTGGCGCCGTCGAGTCTGCCGGCGCGATGCGCCACGGTTGCCAAGGCCATCAGGTTTTCGATGTCCGCATGGTCTGCTTCGCGCTTGCGCAGCGCGTTTGCGATGGCATCGGCCTTGGCGCGCGGCGCCGACAGATCGCGCGCCAGTTGCAACGCGTGATGTGCGTCCTCGAAACGGTTGCGCGTGATAGCCGAACGCGCCTGCACCATCGCGGCTTCGGCGACACGCATCAGGCCTTGAATCGCGTCGTTGCGGTCCGGATCGAGTGCCTGGGCGGCCTCGTAAAGTTCGCGGGCGCCGCTGCCATCGGTCGCAGTCAGCCGACCCTGCGCAAGAGCCTGCGCCGCTTGTTGCCGCAGCGCCTGCGCGCGCGGTTCTGGATACAGCCGGTCGGCGAGCGGTTTGCGAAAT
>JAYTAY010000494.1:0-2486 GCA_043737255.1 Luteimonas sp. | reverse complement strand
AGCCAACAGACGTGGCACATCAACCATGCGGTCGTACATCGGCCGGCGCTCGGCGTGCCAATGGATCGTGTCGCGCAAGGTCGCGAACCAGTCCTCCACCGTGCGTTCATCGATGAAACCCGGCCAGTAACGCACGCCGCCCTCGGCATCATCGATCAGGATTTGCGGGCCGCTGTCGAAAAGGGTGGCCTGTGGCATGGATGAAATTCTGTCGTGTCGCCGTCTCAAGGATTGAGCACGATCTGCTGAGCGTCCGCCCAGTTCACTAACTCGACGGCGGCTTCTTTCCCGTCGGTGGCTGCTGTGCGGCCCACATGTTGTCGATCAGGTTCGGATAGCGCCTACCCGCCTCATCCGCACGTCGTTTGGCGGATGCCTTCTGTTCCGCGGTCAACGTCTTGCGTGCCGCCTTGGGCTTCGGATTTTTACGCTTCCAAGGCTTGAATTCATCGGTTGTCATCTTCTTCTTCCAGTTATCCACGACACCAGGCATGCTTCGCGCGTTGACCCCGTGTTGCTTGAACAAGGTTCTGAAACGTATTCCAGATGATATTGGGTCGAGCGCCTACAATGACGGCCCGCTCGTACAACGTCCCTGCAAGCATCCATATGTCGCTCAAGTCCACCGTCTTCAAGGCAGAGTTGCAGATCAGCGACATGGATCGCAACTACTACGCCACTCACGCGCTGACGCTGGCGCGGCATCCGTCGGAAACCGACGAGCGCATGATGGTACGCCTGCTCGCGTTCGCGTTGTACGCCGACGAGCAACTGGCTTTCGGACGCGGCTTGAGCAGCGACGAGGAACCCGACCTGTGGCGCAAATCGCTGACCGGTGAAATCGAATTGTGGATCGACCTTGGCCAACCCGATGAACCGCGCATCCGCAAGGCCTGTGGGCGGGCCCAGCAAGTTGTCATTGTCAATTACAGCGGCAACGCAGCTGAGATCTGGTGGAACAAGAATGGGTCATCACTGCTTCGCAACAGCAACCTGACCGTGCTCGATATTTCTGCCTCGACCGTCAATCAACTCGCCGCCATTGCCGATCGCGGCATGCGCCTGCAATGCATGGTCCAGGACGGCCAGGTGGAACTGTATGGCGAAGGCACTTCGGTGACGATCGAATACACGGTGCGCATGGCGCCTAACGCAACTACTGCGCGCTGAGACGTGACACAGGCGTTCGACGTCCTGGTCATCGGCGGCGGCGCGGCCGGCCTGATGTGTGCTTTGACTGCGGGCCAGCGCGGCAAACGCGTACTGGTCATCGAACACGCCAACCGCGTCGGCAAGAAGATCCTGATGTCTGGCGGCGGCCGCTGCAACTTCACCAACACCGGCACCACGCCGCAGAACTTCCTGTCGGCCAATCCGCATTTCTGCAAGTCGGCATTGGCGCGCTACACCCCGCCGGATTTCATCGCGCTGGTTGAGCGCCACGGCATCGCGTACCACGAAAAGGAACTCGGCCAGTTGTTTTGCGATGCGTCATCGAAGCTCATCGTCAAGATGCTGCTCGATGAATGCGCTGCGGCCGGCGTGCGCGTTGAAACCAGCTGCAGTGTCGAGCGTGTGCGTCATGACAGCACTGTTGATGGAGGCAGCACCTTCCTGCTCGACACCACGCGCGGACGTTTTGCAGCACCGTCGCTGGTGATCGCATGCGGCGGCCTGTCGATCCCGAGCATGGGTGCGAGCGGTTTCGGTTACGAGCTGGCGCGGCAATTCGGCCACACCGTATTGCCGGTACGCGCGGGTTTGGTGCCGTTGACACTCAGCGGCAAACATCAGGAACGCCTGCAGGATTTGAGTGGCGTGTCGCTGCCCATCGAGGCCCGCTGCAACGGCCAGAGTTTTCGCAATTTCATGCTGATGACCCATCGCGGCATCAGCGGCCCGTCGATCCTGCAAATCTCGTCTTTCTGGCAGCCCGGTGACGACCTGCGTCTGGACCTGTTGCCGGGCGATGACGCCTTCGCGATGTTGCGCGCGCAACAAACTGCACGGCCTGCGGCCGAACTCAAGAGCGTGCTCGCCGACGCGTTGCCGAAACGCTTCGCGCAACGCCTGTGCGAGCTGTGGTTCGCCAACAAGCCGATGCGCCAGTACAACGAACGCGAATTGCGCGACATCGCCACGCAACTGCAGCACTGGCCGCTGATCGCCAGCGGCACCGAAGGCTATCGCACGGCCGAAGTCACGCTGGGCGGCGTCGATACCGACGGGCTGTCATCCAGCACGATGCAATCCAAGCGCGTGCCGGGGCTGTACTTCATTGGCGAAGTGGTGGATGTCACCGGCTGGCTGGGCGGCTACAACTTTCAGTGGGCCTGGGCCAGCGCCTTTGCGTGCGCGCAGGGTCTGGCCGCCAAGCTGCAAAGACCTTGACACAAGTCAACCAGCGAGATTAAAGCGGCATGAGCAATGCTTCTTTCCTGGAGGATATTGCAACAAACTGTAATAATTTGCCACCATATCCCTTG
>JAYTAY010000493.1:0-2486 GCA_043737255.1 Luteimonas sp. | reverse complement strand
GCTTGATCTTGGGCAGGAAGTCGACCACGTATTCCGCGCCGCGATACAACTCGGTATGTCCTTTTTGCCGGCCAAACCCTTTCACCTCAGTGACGGTGATGCCGGCCACGCCCGCATCGGACAACGCCTCGCGCACGTCGTCGAGCTTGAAGGGTTTGATGATGGCCATGACCATCTTCATTGCGACGTCTCCTGCTGGGTTCGGGGCAGGATAGCGTGCGGCAGCGCCTGCGGCAGCGAAGATGTGGAAGAGCATTGTAGGAGGGCACCCGGGCGCGATTGGCTCTACCGGTAACGCCTCATCGCGCCCAGGTGCGCTCCTACAGGCATCGTGCAGGCATCACGTAGCATCCTTCACGCACGCGCTAGGATTTTTCCTACGATGCGCCACGGTCCCCGCCGACGGTACGATTCATGCAGCCGCGCCATGCTCGCAACGCATCCGCAGACATCGCAAGAAGGAATGACACGCCATGATCGACCTCAGCCACATCGATGATCTCGCCCGTCGCCTCAGTGGCCTGGTTCCGCCGTCCATGCGCGAAGGTAGTGAGGAATTGCAGCAGAACTTCAAGGCGGTGCTGCAATCGGGCTTGTCGAAACTTGACCTGGTGACGCGCGAGGAGTTCGACGTGCAACGCGCGGTATTGTTGCGCACGCGCAAGAAACTCGAAGCGCTGCAGCAGGCCGTCGAGCAGCTCGAAGCGCAGCGCGCCACTCCCGACAAGCAACAGCACTGAGTCCGCCGCCATGGGACTCGCGCTCGTGCACACCCGTGCACGCGTTGGCGTCACTGCGCCGGCGGTCAAGGTGGAAGTGCATCTGGCGGGCGGATTGCCGCGCATGTCGATCGTTGGATTGCCGGAGGCCGCGGTGCGCGAGGCCAAGGATCGTGTCCGGGCCGCGATCCAGTGCGCGCAGTTCGAATTTCCGGCCCGCGTCATCACCGTCAACCTGGCACCGGCGGATCTGCCCAAGGACGGCGGACGTTTCGATTTGCCGATCGCCATCGGCATCCTCGCCGCCAGTGGCCAGATTCCGACCGATGCGCTGGACCAGTACGAATTCCTCGGCGAACTCGGCCTGACCGGCGAGTTGCGGCAGATCGATGGCGTGTTGCCTGCGGCGTTGGCGGCTGCGGGCGCGGGACGCAAGTTGATCGTGCCGCCGGGCAACGGCGCCGAGGCGGCGTTGGCGCGCAATGTCGAGGCACGCACCGCCCGCACCTTGCTCGAGGTCTGCGCGGCGTTGAATGGCGTCAAGGTGTTGCCACTGGCCAGCCCGCCCACTGCGCTGCGCTATGGCGGCCCTGACCTGTGCGACGTACGCGGTCAGGCGCATGCTCGGCGCGCGCTGGAAATCGCCGCAGCTGGAAATCATCATTTGCTGCTGATCGGCCCTCCCGGTTGCGGCAAGACCTTGCTCGCCTCACGCCTGTCGGGAATCCTCCCGGAAGCGTCGGAAGACGAAGCGCTGGAAACTGCGGCGATCGCCTCGGTCAGCGGACGCGGCCTGGAACCCGCGCGCTGGCGCGAACGCCCGTATCGATCGCCGCATCACACTGCGAGTGCGGTGGCGCTGGTCGGCGGCGGCGCACAACCGCGCCCTGGCGAAATTTCGCTGGCGCACAACGGCGTGTTGTTCCTGGATGAATTGCCGGAGTGGGACCGGCGCGCATTGGAAGTACTGCGCGAACCGCTGGAATCAGGCGTCGTCACCATTTCCCGCGCCGCGCGGCAGAACGAATTCCCGGCGCGGTTCCAGCTGGTCGCCGCGATGAATCCCTGCCCCTGCGGTTGGGCCGGCGACCCGTCGGGACGCTGCCGCTGCAGCCTCGAAGTCATTCGTCGCTATCGCGCCAGGATTTCCGGCCCGCTGATGGATCGCATCGATCTGCAGATCGAAGTGCCGCGCCTGCCGCCGTCGGATTTGCGTCCGGATGGGCCGGCCAGTGAATCCAGCGAAATCGTGCGCGGCCGTGTGCAGGTTGCGCGCGACATCCAGGGCCAGCGCGCGGGCAAAGCGAATGCGCAGATGAGCCAGGCCGAAACGAACACGCACTGCCGCCTGCAACCGCGCGATCAATTGCTGCTGGAACGCGCGATCGAGTCGCTGCAGCTGTCGGCGCGGTCGATGCACCGCATCCTGCGCGTGTCGCGCACCATTGCCGACATGGCCGGCGCTGGGCAGATCAACACGACGCATCTCACCGAAGCACTCGGCTACCGCCGCGCGGATCGCGGCATGGGGCGACAGGCGGCGTGAGCGCCGCACCTGCCCCTGTAGAAGCGGCTTCAGCCGCGAGCGCCTGCAGCGTCTGAGTCCACGCAGTCTCGAAAAGCTGGTAGATCCTCGCCACCACGCACAGACCGTATTGCCAGGCATGCGACTTGCAACAAATGTTGCTGCCTTGATGGAAGTTGGCGACGGCGCCGCGCTTTGCAGCGGGTATGCGTGCGTTCCGAACTGGTGTTGCGCAAGTACTC
>JAYTAY010000492.1:0-5960 GCA_043737255.1 Luteimonas sp. | reverse complement strand
CGCAGCTTCCGGCGTCGCTGCAGAAGCCGCTCAACGTGACCGATTTCGCCACACCGGTGCAGCGTATCGATGCAACCGGCAATGGCAACGGTACGCGGCTGGTGCTGAGCACCAACGGCGCGTTTGAAACACTCGCCTATCAAACCGGTCGCGATTACATCGTTGAGATCGTGCCGCGTGCCAACGCCAACGGCGCGGTCGCCCGCGGCGGCGTCCAGTCGGCGATCGCGGCCGGCCAGGCAACGCCAGTCCGGGCATACCGCGGCAAGCCAGTTAATTTCAACTTCCAGGACGTGCCCGCACGCACCGTGCTGCAGCTGATTGCCGAAGAATCCAACCTCAATATCGTCGCCTCTGACACCGTGCAGGGCAACGTGACATTGCGCCTGGTCAACGTGCCGTGGGATCAGGCGCTGGATATTGTCCTGCGCGCCCGCGGCCTTGATAAGCGACGCGATGGCAACGTGGTCTGGGTCGCGCCGCAGGCGGAAATCGCCAAGTATGAGCAGGACGTCCAGGACGCACGCATCGCGATCGAGAACCGCGCGGAGATGGTCACCGAGTACATTCCCATCAATTACGGCAACGCCGAGGATATTGCCAAGCTGCTGACCGAAGAAAGCAAGAGCGGGACGGGCGGCGGGGCTGGTGGGGCTGGTGGGGCTGGTGGTGGCGGGCAAGCTCGCGGCTTCCTTTCGCCGCGAGGCAGCATCAGCTTCGACCGCCGCACCAACACCTTGCTGGTGATCGACATCCCCCAGAAGGTCACGGAAATCCGTCGTCTCGTGTCGCTGCTCGACAAGCCCGTCGACCAGGTAATCATTGAGGCGCGCATCGTCATCGCCAACGAAAGCTTCGCGCGCGAGCTCGGCGCGAAGTTTGGATTGAGCGGTGTCAAGAACAATCTGCTCTACAACAGCAGCATCGGCAACAACATCGCGACCCAGAACTCGATCATCCAAGCTGGTGATACAGGCGGCCGGGCGACGCTGACCCGCGGTCTTAACGTGAATCTGCCCTCGACGTTGGCAGGGGCGGGCTCCTTGGCGCTGTCTATCCTCAATGCGGGTTATGCGCTGGATATCGAACTATCGGCATTGCAGACCGAAGGTCGCGGCGAAGTGATCTCGAATCCGCGCATCGTGACCAGCAACCAGAAGGAAGCCGTGATCCGTCAAGGCGAGGAAATCGGGTATCTGACCCTGACCGGCGCCGGCGGAGGTGGTGGCGTACAGGTGCCGCAGGTCCAGTTCAAGGACGTGCTGCTGGAACTGAAGGTCACTCCAACCATCACCAATGACGGTCGCGTCTTTCTGGCGATGAACGTCAAAAAAGACGAGGTGATAGGCTTTATTGAAACCGGCGCAGGCCAGGTGCCGCGGATCAACAAGCGCGAAGTCAACACCGCCGTGCTCATCGATGACGGGCAAACCGTGGTGATCGGCGGCGTCTACGAATTCCGCGATCGCAGCGACATGAGCAAGGTTCCTTTCCTGGCGGACCTGCCGGTAATCGGCAACCTGTTTAAGAAAAGAGGTCGCACCAAGGACAAGGCCGAATTGTTGATCTTCGTGACACCCAAGGTGTTGCCGGTCGCGCAGCGCAACTAAGGCCACCTCGCAATCGCTGGCAACAGCGGACGCAGATCAAACAACGGAGCCCTATGGCTCCGTTGTTTTTTGTCCGCTCAGCGCGGCCTTCGAGTGGCTGAACACCCTGCGCTTGCCCGCGAACCATTGCGCCACGGATGGGTCAAACTGCGTCCAACACCCTGCTGGATTGCAAGCCAACAATGGACAGCCGCAGCTACGACGTACCGCGTCTGCACGATGCCTTCCGCGCCTTGCGCGACTCGCTTTCCGAAACGATCGTGGGCCAGGCCGCCTTGGTCGAACGTCTTCTGATCACGCTGTTGGCCGACGGCCACTTGCTGGTTGAGGGCGCGCCAGGTTTGGCCAAGACCTCCGCGATTCGCGCGCTCGCGGCCCGGCTCGATGCCGATTTCGCCCGCGTCCAGTTCACGCCCGACCTGTTGCCAGCCGATCTGACCGGCACCGAAGTCTGGCGTCCACAGGACGGGCGTTTTGAATTCCAGCCGGGCCCGATTTTCCATCCGGTGTTGCTGGCCGATGAGATCAACCGTGCACCGGCTAAAGTGCAATCGGCGCTGCTCGAAGCGATGGGCGAGCGGCAGGTCACCGTCGGCCGACAGACCTATCCGCTGCCAGCTTTGTTCCTGGTGATGGCGACGCAGAATCCGATCGAGCAGGAAGGCACGTTTCCGTTGCCGGAAGCGCAGCTTGATCGCTTCCTGATGTACGTGCGGGTCGGCTATCCCGATGCGTCGGCAGAAACCGAAATCCTGCGGCTGGCGCGCGAACGTGCGCGCGAAACCTTGCAGACCACAGCCGCCACGATCACCAAGATGCCCATCGAAGATGTTTTCGCCGCTCGCTCCGCCGTGCTTGACCTGCACGTCGCTCCGCAGCTGGAACGCTATCTGATCGAACTGGTGCTCGCTTCGCGCGATGCCAAGCGTTACGACCCCGATCTCGCCCGCCGGATTGCCTGGGGCGCGAGCCCCCGCGGCTCGATCGCACTGGAGCGTTGCGCACGCGCACGCGCTTGGCTGGCAGGACGCGATTTCGTCACGCCCGATGACGTGCGTGCCATCGCCCCCGATGTCTTGCGCCATCGCGTCCTGCCCAGTTACGAGGCCACGGCCGAAGGCTGGGATGGCGAGCGGCTGGTGGCGGCGTTGCTGGACAAGGTTCCGTTGCCGTGACCGCTGTCGCTTCTGTAGGAGCGCGCGATGGGCGCGAAGTTGGTGTCATTGAACAGCAAGAGCAAGAGCATCGTGCCCATGGGGCGTTCCTAAAAAAGCGCTGTCGATGAGTGACGGCATCGTGCCAACCCTGGCCGAGCTCGTCGCCCTGCGCGGCGCGGCGCAAGGTCGGCGGTCACCGAAACTCGGCCGCCATGGCGTCAGCGGACACGCGCTGTCGCCAATGCGCGGACGTGGCATGGAATACGCCGAGTCGCGCGAATATGCGATCGGGGATGACGCGCGCCACATCGACTGGCGGCTGACTGCGCGCAGCGGAAAACCGCACACCAAATTGTTCCAGGCCGAGCGCGAACGCCTGACCCTGATCGTTGCCGACACCGCCAAGCCGCTGTATTTCGGCACGCGCGTGCGCTTCAAGTCCGTGCAGGCTGCGCGCGCCGGCGCCGTCGCTGCCTGGGCCGCGATTCGCGATGGTGATCGCGTGGCGACGTTGCGCGGCAGCTTGAAGGAGCCCCCCATTCCGCCGGCCGCCGGACCACGCGGCGCGTTGCGCGTGCTCGATGCGCTGGTGCGCTGGTACACGCTTCCGCCAGCAGACGATGTCGGGCTGGTGATCGCCCTAGATCACGCCGCGCGCCTGCTGCGTCCCGGTTCGCGCGTCGTGATCCTCGCCGATCCTGGCAGCATTTCCTTGATTGCGGAATCACGCTGGCCGGCACTGGCGTTGCATCACGAAGTCTTCGTGCTGCTGTTGACCGATCCGCTGGAGCGTGATCCGCCGAAAGTCGTGCTGCCGTTCGCCAGTGGCGATCATCGGGTCGAGCTGGACTTGGGTAATGCCGCACAACGCCAGCGCTGGCGAAAGGAATTCGTGACGCCGATCGATACGGCCCTCGCTACGCTGCCATTGCGCGGCGTGCGCGTGCATGCGCTGTCATCGGAATCACCCAGCGAAGCGTGGCTGCCGCTGCTCGGCCGCGCACAACCGAAGGTCGCCTGAGATGTCGCCCGATGGATTGGTACTGCGCGATATTCATCAACCGATCGCGCCGCCGTGGTGGCCACCTGCGCCAGGTTGGTGGGCAGTCTTTGTACTGCTCGTGCTGATCCTTGCAGGCATTGCATGGTTCGTTGCACGCCGTCGCGAACGCCAACGTGCGATCGTCGCCCTGTTCGATCAAGCCATGACGAAGTCCGCTTCGCCTGCCGCGCAAGTCGCGGCCATGTCCGAACTGCTGCGCCGCGCCGCACGCCGACGCCATGCCCACGCCGACACGTTGCACGGAGACGACTGGTTGCGTTTCCTCGACGGTGATGCGAAACCCGCGCCGTTCTCGCAAGGCGACGGGCGCGTGCTGCTGGAGGGCGGTTTCCAGCGCGAGCTCGACAGCGCACAGGTCGATGCGCTCAAGCCACTGGCGCGCACCCGCTATCTCAAATTGATGGCAGCCAAGTGATGGCGACCAAACCATGACCCTGCCGGTCGAACTGCAAGCCTTGTTCGCCGACTTCGCCTGGCCGTGGCTGTTGTTCGCGTTGCCGCTGCCGTTGTTGGCGCGCTGGTTGCTGCCGGCGCGCAAAAGCGCATCGGCAGCATTGAAAGTGCCGTACGGCAACCGACTCGATGCCATCGCAGGCAAGGGCGGCAGCGCACGCGGTCAAGGTGCGGGATGGCTGTTGTGGATTGCATGGGTATTGTTGTGCGTGGCCGCGGCGCGTCCGCAACAACTTGGCGCGCCGATCGCGCCACCGCAAGCGGGTCGCGACCTGATGCTGGCCGTCGACTTGTCCGGCAGCATGGGCGAGGAAGACATGCAACTCAGTGGCAACATCGTCGATCGGTTGACGGCAGCGAAAGCGGTGATTGCCGACTTCCTCGATCGTCGCGCCGGTGATCGCGTCGGACTGCTGGTGTTCGGGCAACGTGCTTACACGCTGACGCCGATGACGCTGGATCGTGATTCGGTACGCGAGCAGCTGGCCGACAGCGTGATCGGTCTTGCCGGTCGCGAAACCGCGATCGGCGATGCCATCGGCCTGGCGGTCAAGCGACTGCGCACGCAATCGTCCGACCAGCGCGTGCTGATCCTGCTGACCGATGGCGTCAATACCGCCGGGGTGCTCGATCCGCGCAAGGCGGCGGAACTGGCGAAAAATGAGCGCGTCCGTGTCCACACCATCTCCTTCGGCGGCGAAGGCGGCGTGTCGGTGTTCGGCTTCCGCTTGCCGATGCCTGGAGGTCAGGACGACATCGACGAAACCACGCTTCAGGCCATTGCAGACGACACCGGCGGCCGCTTCTTCCGCGCGCGCGATACCGCGTCGCTGGCCGGCATCTATGCCGAAATCGATCGACTGGAACCGATCCAGCGTCCGGGCGAACAGATCCGCCCGCGCATCGAAAGCTATCCGTGGCCACTCGGCGCAGCGCTCGCATTGGGCTTGCTCGCATTTGCTGTGCCGATGCGGAGGCTGACGTGACCGATTGGCCGGCGACATTGCATTTCCTGCGCCCGCTTTGGCTGTGGGCGTTGCTGGCGCTACCGTTGTTGGCCTTGTTGTGGCGTGTGCGAAGCAAGCGCGAAAACGTGTGGCGCGACATGATCGACCCGCATTTGTTGCCGCATCTGTTGCAAGGCGTATCGAGTCGCGGCGCGTGGACAGGATTGTGGGCCAGCCTGCTGGCTCTAGCCGTGGCGATCGTTGCGCTGGCCGGTCCGGCCTGGCGACTGACCGAGCAGCCGTTGTGGCAGACCGATGCCCCACTGGTGATCGCGCTGGATCTGTCGACTGCAACCACTGCGCCCGATTTACCTCCTTCACGTTTGCTGCAGGCCCGCGCCAAGATCGCGACGTTGCTGCGCGAACGTGCCGGCGGGCAAGTCGGGCTGGTGGTGTTCGCAGGCAATGCCTTCACCGTTGCGCCGCTGACCGATGATGCGGCGAATGTCGCCTTGTTCCTCGATGCGCTGGCGCCCGATGTAATGCCGGTGGATGGCAGCCGCATCGATCGCGCCATCGAACGCTCCGCGATGCTGCTGCGGCAAGCGGGCTTTGATCGCGGTGACATCGTCGTGTTGAGCGATCACGCCGATGCCGATGCACGCAACGCCGCAACCCAGGCATCCACTGCGGGATATCGCGTGTCTGCACTGGGGCTTGGCAGCGCGGC
>JAYTAY010000491.1:0-2501 GCA_043737255.1 Luteimonas sp. | reverse complement strand
CAACCAACGAATGGGATGGCAAAGGGAAATTACATGCCATCGACAATGATCTTCCTGCCCGCCATCGCCATGGTGCTGCTCACCATTCTGGTGACCTTCCGCATGTTCGGCGAGCGCGTACGGCAGGTGAAGGCGGAGAAGATCTCCTTCCGCGAGATCCCGAGCAGTTCGCAGATGGCGAGCCGCTTTGCCGATACCCGCGCAGCCGACAACTACAGGAATTTGTTCGAAGCGCCGGTATTGTTTTATCTGGCACTGGTTGTCGCATTCGCGGCCGACCAGGTGACGCCGCTGACGCTGAGCCTGGCATGGGGTTATGTCGCCCTGCGCTATGTGCACAGCTGGATTCACTGCAACTACAACCGCGTGCGTGACCGGCTGTATGTGTTCTTCGCCAGCAATCTTATGTTGTGGGCCTTGTGGGGCGTGCTGGGCATCAGCATCGTGCGTGGGTAGGTGGCCTTGGCCCCCAACGCATCCGACACCACGGCGGTTAGACGATCGGGCATGGTGGGTCCAGACCCCACCCTACGATTTTGCAGGTGCGCACCTGGGCGCGATGCTGCTCTGCCGGTAAAACTCCATCGCGCCCAAGCTCGCTGCTACAAAGAATCTTGAGCATGTTGATTCCATGACAGACGAAGCCGAACTCAAGCGCCTGCGCTGGCGCTGCCGCCGCGGCATGCGCGAGCTGGACCAGTTGCTGATGCGTTACCTGGATCAGGTCTGGGCCGACGCATCAGAAGCCGAACGCGGTGTTTTCCTACGGCTGCTGGAGTGCGAGGACGATAAGCTCTGGCGCTGGTTCCTGGGCCATGACACTCCCGACGATGTCGAAATCGCATCGCTCCTCCATCGCATTACCGAGTTGCCGCCTTGAATGGCGACCGTCATCCTGGGTGACCGGTTGCCTGCTGGCGCTGACAGTCCTTGGCGTCTTCTCGATCCTCGTTTCCGAAATGCCGCGTTCCGTTGCGTGGCCGTTGGCAGCATCGGCTTTGGGATACGGCATCCGGCTGACCCGCCGTGAATCACGCAAACCGAAACTTTCCTTCGTCTGGCCGGGCAACGACGGCCCGGTGACGCTGGACGGCAAGCCAATCCGTGATGTCGAGCTCCAATGGCGGGCATCACTGGCATTCGTGCGCTGGCGCGACCAAACCGGCCGAATCCGGTGCGTCAGCTGGTGGCCCGACAGGCTGTCCGCAGCCTCGCGACGTGAACTGCGTCTGGCCGCGCCGGTGGTGATCGCTTCGCGTCAGCGCGGCGCGATGGCACCATAGCGACTGTCTCGCCAGTCCGTGCCCATGTTCAAACCCATTCCTGTCGCCATCGGCCTGCGCTACCTGCGCGCCAAACGCCGCAACGGTTTCATCTCCTTCATCTCGATGGCGTCGATCCTCGGCATCGCGCTGGGCGTGACCGTGTTGATCACGACACTGGCGGTGATGGGTGGCTTCCAGCGCGAGATCCGCGACCGCATGTTGCAGATGGTCGCGCATGCCACCGTCAGTTCCGATGGGGCGCCGTTGGAGGATTGGCAACAAGCGATCGTGACCGCGAAGCAGGACAAGCGTGTCGCCGGCGCCGCGCCGTACATCGACATGCAGGCGCTGCTCGTGGGGGTGCGCAACCAGCCCGCGCTGATTCGCGGCGTGCTGCCGTCACAGGAACGATCGGTGTCCGTGCTTGCGGACAAGATGAAGATCGGCAAATTGGAAGACCTGCAGCCCGGTGCATTCAACATCGTGCTGGGCAAGGAACTGGCGCTGTGGCTTGGCCTCAGCGTCGGCGACAGCGTGGTCGTCACGTTGGCCGATGCGCAAGGCACTCCGCTGGGCGCCATGCCAAAGCTGAAACGCTTCAAGGTGTCGGGTATTTTCGAGGCCGGCCACAACGAATACGACAAGGGTCTGGCGATCGTGCATATGAGCGATCTGCAGCGCGTGTTGCGGATGGGCGAGGGCGTCACCGGCGTGCGGCTGAAACTGCACGACATGGATATCGCCTGGGAAGTCGCCCGCGATCTTGCGCTGCGCCTGCACGGGCCATTCCGTATCACCGACTGGAGCAGCGAGAACGCCAACATCTTTCGTGCGCTGAAGATGGAAAAAACCATGATCGCGATCCTGCTGTCGCTGATCATCGCGATGGGCGCGTTCAACCTGGTCTCGTCGCAGGTGATGCTGGTCACCGACAAGCAGGCCGACATCGCCATCCTGCGCACGCTGGGCCTGTCGCCCAAGGGCGTGATGCAGATCTTCATGGTGCAGGGCACGTTGATCGGCGTGATCGGCACCGTGCTGGGCGTGGTGGGCGGTGTCGTGCTCACGCTCAACCTGGAACACATCCTGCGCCTGATCGAACGCGGTTTCGGCGTCGTGCTGATGCCCGAGGACGTGTACTACATCACCGGATTGCCGACCGAATTGCAGACTGGCGACGTGATGGTGATTGGTGCGATTGCCTTGGCGATGAGTTTCTTCGCAACGATTTATCCG
>JAYTAY010000490.1:0-2504 GCA_043737255.1 Luteimonas sp. | reverse complement strand
CACTGGCGACGCGCATCGTCGAAATCGATCGCGGCCAGGTCACCAGCTGGCCTGGCGACTGGGCCAATTACCAGCGCCGCCGCGAGGAGCGACTCAATGCCGAAGCGCAGGAAAACGCGCGCTTCGACAAGTTGCTGGCCCAGGAAGAAGTCTGGATACGGCAAGGCATCAAGGCGCGACGCACGCGCGACGAAGGCCGGGTGCGGCGGCTGGAGGCGATGCGTAACGACCGCGTCGCCCGCCGCGAGCTGACCGGCAACGTGCGCATGGACACCGCACAGGCCGAATCGTCTGGCAAGAAGGTCATCGAGACCCGCGCGGTTTCGTTCGGCTTCGGCGAGTCGATGCTGATCAGGGATTTTTCGACCACCATCCTGCGCGGCGATCGCATCGGTTTGATCGGGCCCAACGGCAGCGGCAAGACCACGTTGCTCAAGCTGCTGCTGGGACAATTGCAACCGACGGCGGGCGAGGTCCGCATCGGCACGCAATTGCAGGTCGCATATTTCGACCAGTATCGCTCCACGCTGCGCGAGGACTGGAACGCGATTGAAAATGTGGCGGAAGGGCAGGAGTTCGTCGAGATCGGCGGCAAGCGCAAGCACGTGATCGGTTACCTGCAGGATTTCCTGTTCACGCCCGAACGCGCGCGCGCGCCCATCACGCGGCTGTCCGGCGGAGAACGCAACCGCTTGCTGCTGGCGCGGCTGTTCGCGCAGCCATCGAACCTGCTGGTGATGGACGAACCGACCAACGACCTTGATGTCGAGACGCTGGAATTACTGGAGGAACTGCTGGGCGAGTATCCCGGCACACTGCTGCTGGTCAGCCACGACCGGGATTTCCTTGACAACGTAGTGACCTCGACGTTGGTGATGGAAGGGGACGGCCGCGTTGGCGACTACGTCGGTGGTTACAGCGACTGGTTGCGGCAGCGGCCCGATGCCGCGACTGCAGCCGCTCCTTCAATCGCCTTGGGAAAATTGGTGCCTGCCGAGGCCAAGTCGGTCGCCAAACGCAAGCTTGGCTACAAGGATGCTCGTGAGCTGGAGCAGTTGCCGTTGCGCATCGAAAAGCTGGAAAAAATGTTCGGTGAGCTTAGCGTGCGCAGCAACGATCCAGCCTTCTACCAGCGCGATGCGGCCGCTATCACGGCACATAACACCGAACTGGCCAAACTCCAGCTCGAACTGGATGCGGCGTATGCGCGCTGGTCGGAACTCGAAGGGTGATGGCACAGCTCCTGTAGGTGCGAATGACCAACCTCCGGTTGTTGTAAAACGCCTCGCACCACAACGATGGAGCATTGATGATGATCACCGTCCATCACCTCGAAAACTCCCGGTCGCAGCGCATCTTGTGGCTGCTTGAGGAACTCGGCCTCGACTACGACCTGGTCCGCTATGCGCGCGATGCAAAGACGATGTTGGCGCCACCGGAACTACGCGCGGTGCACCCACTCGGCAAGTCGCCGATCGTGGTCGATGATGGCGAGGTGCTGGCGGAATCCGCCGCCATCATTGAGACGCTGGTCGAGCGCCACGATGCTGCACATGCGTTGTCGCCATTGCCGGACACCGCGGAATCAAGGCGCTACCGCTATTGGTTGCACTATGCAGAAGGCAGCGCGATGCCTCCGTTGCTGATGAGCCTGCTGTTCTCGCGGCTCAGATCTGCGCCCATGCCATTCTTCGTCAAACCGGTCGCGCGCGGCATTGCCGACAAGGCGCTCAGCAGCTTCGTTGGTCCGCAACTGAAATTGCACATCGATTACATGGAAGGCGAGCTCGGCAAGCACGCATGGTTTGCGGGCGAGCATTTCAGCGCCGCCGATATCCAGATGAGTTTCCCGGTCGAAGCTGCGGCTGCGCGTGTCGGCTTCGCGAAGCATCCGAAACTGCAGGCATTCCTGGAAAACATCCATGCGCGTCCAGCTTATCGATGCGCAATCGAGCGGGGTGGTGCGTACAGCCTGATGCATTAACGCTCCTCAATGACTGGGGGCTCCACCGCATCAAACCCACTCTCGGGCAGCGCCAGGAACGCCCAGAACGGCGTCTTGCGATTGGTCCAGTCACTGGCGGTGTCTTCAAGAACTTCCAGCAAGGTATCGAAGTCGCCTTCGTTGGCATCGCGCAGATCGCCTGCCATGTCGATCAACAGCGCATAGCCCTCTGCAACCAGCCACGACAGGTCGCGCAAGCGGTCGGAGAGGGCGTCCCAGTTGCGGCCTGAGCCGGACGGGAAATCCAGGGCAGTACCGATGCGGATCATCAAAGTCGCCTTGTCGGCGCAACCGCCAAGGTCGATGCGCCGCACCATCAATCCGGCATCGCGCGCCGCGACATCCAGCGTGTCGAGGTCTTTGCTGATGACGAAATACACACCCGCCTGCTCCGGATCATCCAAGCCAAGATCGAAACCCGAGTCGCTCATTGCCCCCGCTCCAATGCAGATACATCGAACGCGTGGAAACTGTCGTAGTGATCATCGGTGTAGTACCA
>JAYTAY010000489.1:0-13142 GCA_043737255.1 Luteimonas sp. | reverse complement strand
CCAGGAACCGCCACGGGCCCATCGCGCGTTCGGCCGGCAGGCCGAAGATCAACAGGAACACCAGGTTGCCGAGCAGGTGCGCCCAATCGGCGTGCAGGAACAAGGCGGTGACCAGGCGCAACGCGCGACCGTCGCGCACCGCGTCGCTCCACAGGTCCGGTGAGGTCAATCCGCCGGACAACGCGCCCCAATCCAGCACCAGGGCGCGGTGGGTCGCGTCGGGACGTGCGATCACCCACAGGAATACCACCCACAGCAACACGAACAACAAGGGCGTGGCCCAGCGCAGCGTGCTGGTCTTGCGCGATGGAATCGAGACAAACATGCGATGGATTTCCCCGTGCGCCATTAGGGAGGGTCTGATTTTTTGCTCGTCATTCCAGCGGCTTTTAACAGCGAAGCTGGTCAAGCTTAAGTGCTTTTACAACAGCGAACCTGGTCAACCGATTTTGATTTTGTTTTTTGCCGCAAACGCGAAGATCAATGGATAAAAGCGCCTGGGATGACGGAGAGGTTGATCGGAACTTACCTGGCAATCACCGCGCCTAGCCAAATTTGTGCGTGAAACAACCGAACCGTAGCGCAATCGCCGTAAACCGTATTGTCAGCATGAGGTTACAGGCCGCGGTATATTACATACGGCGTCGTATGTCGTGAGGGCTTCGCGCAGGCGCGATGGTCCCGCTCTATTCGATTTCGTTCCGCGCCAAGCCCGATGACTCGACTACGTTTTGTCCTTCCCGGAGACAGCAGATGCACGACGTGACACGCATGACCCGCATGACCCGAATTTCCGCCTTGGCGCTTGGCGTCGTCGGCGCGCTGGCTGCCGGCAACGTGGCCGCGTCCGGTTTTCGGATCAATGAAAACAGCGCCAAGGGCATGGGCCGGGCGTTCGCCGGTTCGGCGGTCAGCACTGGGGATGGCGCGGTGGTCGCAAACAATCCGGCGGCGATGTCGGGCACCGACCAGAACACCTTTCAGAACAGTGTCACATGGATCGACCTGGATGCCGATTTCACCGGCAGCGGCACGGCGGCGGCCGGGTCACCGCTGGCCAGCCCGTTGCGCGGCGGCAATGGCGGCGACCCCTCCGATGCGGCCGCGGTGCCTGCGACGTCGGCGATCTTCCCGGTCCATGAGGCATCGGGCCTGACCATCGGCGCGATGATCAGCGCCCCGTTCGGCTTGAAGACCAAATGGGAGGACGGCTGGGTGGGGCGCTACAACGCGATCACGTCCGAGGTGACGGTGATCGATCTCACGTTGTCGGCGGCCATCGACATCACTGACCGTTTCTCCGTGGGCGTCGGCTTCATCTATGAGCGCGCCGAAGTGACCTTGTCCAACGACATCGATTTCGGCTCGGGCATCTGCGCGCTCAGCATTGCGCTGTGCACCACGCCGACCCCGGCAACGGCCACGTTTGGCCCGCAGAAGAACGATGGTCGCGTGGTAGTCGAAGGCGATGACACCGGTATCGGCTTCGTCGCCGGCCTGCAGTGGCGTCCGACCGACAACCTGACCATCGGTTATTCGCATCGCTCGGAAATCGACCACAACCTCACCGGCAATGCCGACTTCACCGGTGTGCCGGCGATCGTCGCCTCGTCCGGCCGTTTCAGCGACAGCGCCGTCTCGGCGCCGCTGACGCTGCCGAGCATCGACACGCTGAGCGCCATGTACCGGATCAACGATGACTTCGCGCTGATGGCCGATGCCTCGCGCACCGGCTGGAGTTCGCTGCGTGACGTCACGATCAACTTCGCCAATCCGCGCCAAGGTTCAACCGTCGAGCCGTTCAACTGGGACGACACGATGTTCTATTCGCTCGGCGGCGAATGGGCCATGAGCGACCGCTTCACCTTCCGCGCTGGTGTGGCGTTCGACGAAACGCCGACCAATGACGTCACGCGCACGCCGCGCCTTCCCGATGCCGACCGCACGTGGCTCTCGGCCGGCGTGACCTGGAATGCGAACGAGACGTTGAGCATCGATGCGGGCTTCACGCACATCATGGTCGACGACCCGACGATCAACGGCGTGCGTTCGTCGAGTGGTTCGACGTTGACCGGAAGCTTCGATGCGAGCGCCAATTTGTTTGGTGTGGGCGCGCAGTACCGGTTCTGATTGTTGCCACAAACGTAAACCAGAAAGCTCCGCGAAAGCGGGGCTTTTTTGTGGACGCTCGCAAGTCGCGATGCCTGGCTATTTGCAGGAGCGCCCCATGGGCGCGACGAGGCCCTGCCGGTAACGCCCATCGCGCCCATGGGCGCTCCTAACACGTGCAGACTCACTCCCCCAGTGTCAGCAACGATGCATTTCCGCCCGCAGCAGTGGTGTTGACCGTTACGGTCTTCTCCGTTGCGAACCGCGGCAAATAGTGCGGTCCGCCGGCTTTCGGGCCGGTGCCACTGAGGCCCTGCCCACCGAACGGCTGCACGCCGACGACAGCGCCGATCTGGTTGCGGTTGACGTAGGCGTTGCCGACGTTGACCCGCGAGACGATGCGCTCGATGGTTTCGTCGATGCGCGAATGGATGCCGAGCGTCAGGCCGTAGCCGGTCGCATTGATCGCGTCGATCACCTGGTCGAGTTCACTGCCTTTCCAGCGCACCACATGCAGCGCCGGGCCGAAGATTTCCTTCTGCAGCTGGTCGAGCGAATGCAGTTCCCATGCACGCGGCGCGAAGAACGTGCCGTGCGCGATGCTGTCGTCGGTCGGCGCCTGCTTGATCAATTTCGCTTCGGTTGACATGCGCTGCGCATGCGCTTCGAGCATCTGCAAGGCGTCGGCATCGATCACCGGGCCAACATCGGTCGACAGCAAGCCAGGATCGCCGACTTTGAGTTCGTCCATCGCCCCGGCCAGCATCGAGATGACCTTGTCGGCGATGTCCTCCTGCACGAACAGCACACGCGCCGCCGAGCAGCGCTGGCCGGCCGAGGTGAATGCGGACGAGAGGGCATCCTTGACCAGTTGTTCCGGCAACGCCGACGAGTCGGCGATCAAGGCGTTCTGGCCGCCGGTTTCGGCGATCAGCACGCCGATCGCGGTGTCGCGCGCGGCCAGCGCACGATTGATCGCGCGCGCGGTGTCGGTCGAGCCGGTGAATGCGACCCCGGCGACGCGCGGATCCCTGGTGAGCGCTGCACCGACGGTGGCGCCATCGCCCGGCAAAAACTGCAGCACGCCTTCGGGCACACCGGCTTCGTGCAGCAGTTTGACCGCGGCATGGCCGATCAGGTTGGTCTGCTCCGCCGGTTTGGCAATCACGCTGTTGCCCGCAGCCAGCGCGGCGGCGATCTGCCCGGCAAAGATCGCCAGCGGAAAATTCCACGGGCTGATGCAGACGAATACACCGCGGCCCTGCAGCAGCAGCGTGTTGGATTCGCCGGTCGGGCCGGGCAGGGCTTCGGGCGCGAACAGCTTGCGTGCCTGCTGCGCGTAGTAACGCAGGAAATCGACCGCTTCGCGGACTTCGGCGATACCGTCGGGAATGGTCTTGCCGGCTTCCTTGGTGCACAACGCGATGAACGCGGGCATGCGTTGTTCCATCAAATCCGCGGCGTGCTCCAGGATCGCCGCGCGCGATGTGGCCGGCGTGCGATCCCAGTGCGGCTGCGCAGCGGCGGCATTCTTCAATGCCAGCTCGACGGTCGCACTGTCGGCGGCCTGCCACTGGCCGACGGTTTGACGGCGATCGGCGGGGTTGGTCACAGGGATGTACGTCCCTGTGACGTTTGCGTCCGGCACCAGCGGTGCGGCGCGCCAGTCGGCGACGCCCGCATTGATCTGCGTCGCCAGCGTTTGCAGGGTTTGGTCGTTGGCGAGATTGCTGCCCATGGAGTTGTCTCTCTCGAAGCCTTGACTGCGGTACAGATCGACCGGCAGCGGAATGCGTGGATGCGGAATCGTGGCGAATGCGGCGACGGTTTCCACAGGGTCGCGGATCAGGTCGTCGGTCGCGACGGATTCGTCGGTGATGCGATTGACGAAGCTGGAGTTGGCGCCGTTCTCGAGCAGGCGGCGCACCAGGTACGGGAGCAGGTCTTCATGCGAACCCACGGGCGCGTAGACGCGGCAGGAAACATTGAGGCGATCCGATGGAATCACTTCGGCATACAGGTCGTCGCCCATGCCGTGGAGCTTCTGGAATTCGAAGTCGCGGCCGGCGGCAAGCCGGTGTATGGCGGCGATCGTGTGCGCGTTGTGCGTGGCGAACATCGGATACAACGCATCGCTCGCGTCCAGCATCCTCCGCGCGCACGCGAGATAACTGACATCCGTATTCGGTTTGCGCGTGAACACCGGATAGCCATCCTGGCCATCGACCTGCGCGCGTTTCACTTCGCTGTCCCAGTACGCCCCCTTGACCAGACGTACTGGAATTCTTCGGCCAGTCCTGCGCGCCAGATCGGCGAGAAAATCGATGACGAACGGCGCGCGCTTCTGATACGCCTGCACGGCGAGGCCGTAGCCCTGCCAGCCATCGAGCGAGGCATGGGCATACGCGGCGGCGATGACATCCAGCGACAGTTCCAGGCGGTCGGATTCCTCTGCATCGATGGTGAACCCGATGCCGTATCCCTTGGCCAGTTGCGCGAGTTCCAGCACGCGCGGGGTGAGTTCGGCCAGCACGCGTGCGTGCTTGGCGTGCTCGTAACGCGGATGCAACGCGGACAGCTTCACCGAGATCGATGGCGCGGCGAATACGTCATCGAACGGTCCGGTGCGGCCGATCGCATGGATCGCCTGCCGGTAGGCGTCGAGATAACGCAGCGCATCGCTGGTGGTCAGCGCGCCTTCGCCAAGCATGTCAAACGAATACCGGTACTCTGCGTTGTCGCCCTTGCGGCTGCGCGTCAGCGCCTCGTCGATGCTGCGGCCCATCACGAACTGGTGACCCATGATCCGCATCGCCTGGCGCACGGCCAGACGGATTACCGGTTCGCCGACGCGGCCGACCAGCCGCTGGAACGCGCCGCGCACGTTGCCGCGCGTGGACTCACTCAAATTGACCAGATGCCCGGTCAGCATCAGCCCCCAAGTCGAGGCGTTGACCAGCACCGAATCGCTCTGGCCCATGTGCCGCTGCCAGTCAGCCTCGCCCAGCTTGTCGCGGATGAGTTTGTCGGCGGTGTCCTGGTCGGGGATCCGCAGCAGCGCCTCGGCCACACACATCAGCAACACGCCTTCCTCGCTGCCGAGGTCGTACTGGCGCATGAAGGCCTCGATGACGCCTTGGTCCTGCGTGCGGGCACGGACCCGGCACACCAGGTCGGCGGCGGTGGCCTGGATCGCTTTGGCGTCTGCATCCGGTTGCCGCGCCTGCACCAGCAGCTCGCGGACGTGTTCAGTCTCGTCGCGGCTCCATGCGGCCGTGATGGCTGTGCGCAGGACGGAAGGTTCGGTCGGCAATTCAGGCGAAAGTATTTGGGTCACGGAGCTTGAGGTCGTCGCGGAGACACGAATTCTAGCGGTTGCACGCATTTACGGGCGTTGGCGACGACATGCCGACGCTGTTTTTGCTTGCTGGAAAAGGCCTGCGGAGGCTACTATTTCACGGTTTTCCGCCGCCTTGCTGACAACGACGGGGCGAAACGAATCTTTCACCTGCTGGCGGCCGTATATATCGCTGACTGGCTGCGACTGAAGACATTGGGGTCTGGGCAAATGATGCAAGCGCGTTGGATGCGATTCGTACGATCTGGACTACTGGCGATGGCGGCTTTGCTGCCGACCTTGGCATGGGCGCAATCGGCCGATCCCAAGCGCTGGCAGCTGAACATGGGCAAGGGCGTCACCGAGACCTCGCAGATTGCCTACGAGTCGCACATGATCGTGCTGTGGATCTGCGTGGTGATCGGCATCCTGGTGTTCGGCGCGATGTTCTACGCCATGTTCAAGTTCCGCAAATCCAAGGGTGCGGTCGCCGCGCAGTTCAGCCACAACACCACCGCGGAGATCATCTGGACGGTAGTGCCGATCGTGATCCTGATCGGCCTGGCGTGGCCGGCCACCGCCAACCTGATCAAGATCTACGACACGCGCAATCCAGAGATGACGGTCAAGATCACCGGCTATCAGTGGATGTGGAAGTACGAATACCTGGGCGAGGGCGTCAGCTTCACCAGCCGCCTCGCGCGCGACAGCGACGTCATGCGCCAAAGCGGTGCGCAGCCGACGCTGGAAACCAATCCCAATTACCTGCGCGAAGTCGACAACATGCTGGTGTTGCCGGTCGACACCAAGGTGCGTTTCGTGGTGACCGCCGACGACGTGATCCACGCCTGGTGGGTGCCGGCGCTGGGCTGGAAGCAGGATGCGATTCCGGGCATCGTCAACGAGGCCTGGTCCGATATCCGCAAGCCGGGCATCTATCGCGGCCAGTGCGCCGAGTTGTGCGGCAAGGACCATGGCTTCATGCCTATCGTGGTGCGCGCGGTGCCCAAGGCAGAATTTACGTCGTGGCTGGCTGCTGAAAAGGTCAAGCGTGCGCCGGCGCCGTCGGTGGCAAGTCCTGCCAGTGCGATCGATGCCGCCGGTGGCACGCCCAGTGGCACCGGAGCTGCCCGACCGGCCGTACCTGACCCCGCGACCGACCCGGCCCCCGCCGCGCCGGTTGGCGCCGCGGCGCAAACGACCGAATCCGCACCCACCGAATCCGAGCCCGTCGCACCCGCGGCCGGCTGATCGAACGAAACCCAGAGGTAACACATGGCGACTTATCCAGCCACTGCCGATCATCAAGGCGCGGATCATTCAGGCGCGGATCACGCGAGCGACGAGCATGGCCACAAGCAGAGCTTCGTCGAGCGCTGGTTCTTCTCGACCAACCACAAAGACATCGGCACGCTGTACCTGATCTTCAGCTTCATCATGTTCATCATCGGCGCGGCGATGTCGGTAGTGATCCGCACCGAGCTGGCGGTGCCCGGACTGCAGCACGTCAATCCCGAATTCTTCAACCAGATGACCACCCTGCATGCGCTGGTGATGATCTTCGGCGGCGTCATGCCGGCTTTCGTCGGCCTGGCCAACTGGATGATCCCGCTGCAGATCGGCGCGCCGGACATGGCGCTGCCGCGCATGAACAACTGGTCGTTCTGGATCCTGCCATTCGCGTTCACCCTGCTGCTGGGCACGCTGTTTTTGCCGGGCGGCGCGCCGGCTGGCGGCTGGACGCTGTATCCGCCGCTATCACTGCAGGGTGGCGCCAACGTGGCCTTTGTGATCTTCGCCATCCACATGATGGGCATCAGCTCGATCATGGGTGCGATCAACGTCATTGCCACCATCCTCAACATGCGTGCGCCGGGGATCGACCTGTTGAAGATGCCGGTGTTCGTGTGGTCCTGGCTGATCACCGCGTTCCTGCTGATCGCGGTGATGCCGGTGCTGGCGGGTGCGGTGACGATGTTGCTGACCGACAAGTTCTTCGCCACCAGTTTCTTCAATGCCGCCGGCGGTGGCGACCCGGTGATGTTCCAGCACATCTTCTGGTTCTTCGGCCATCCCGAGGTCTACATCATGATCCTGCCGGCGTTCGGCATTGTCTCGGAGATCATCCCGACCTTCAGCCGCAAGCCGTTGTTCGGCTACCAAGCGATGGTGTACGCGCTGGCCTCGATCGCGTTCCTGAGTTTCATTGTGTGGGCGCACCACATGTTCACCGTCGGCATGCCGCTCGGCGGCGAGCTGTATTTCATGTACGCCACGATGTTGATCGCGATCCCGACCGGGGTGAAGGTTTTCAACTGGGTCAGCACCATGTGGCGCGGTTCACTGTCCTTCGAGACGCCGATGCTGTGGGCGATCGCGTTTGTGATCCTGTTCACCATTGGTGGCTTCTCCGGGCTGATGCTGTCCATCGTGCCGGCCGATTTCCAGTATCACGACACCTACTTCGTGGTCGCGCATTTCCATTACGTGCTGGTCACCGGCGCGGTGTTCGGCATCATCGCCGCGGTGTACTACTGGTGGCCCAAGTGGACCGGGCGCATGTACAGCGAGTTCTGGGGCAAGCTGCATTTCTGGTGGACGGTGGTGTTCGTCAACCTGCTGTTCTTCCCGCAGCACTTCCTCGGCCTGGCCGGCATGCCGCGCCGCATCCCCGACTACAACGTGGTGTTCGCCGACTGGAACCTGGTTAGCTCGATTGGTGCGTTCGGCATGTTCGTCACGCCGTTCCTGATGTTCTTCATCCTGCGTCACTCGATGAAACATGGTGCGAAGGCGCAGGCGAGGGTCTGGGAAGGCGCGCGCGGGCTGGAGTGGACCCTGCCCTCGCCACCGCCGCACCACACCTTCACCACGCCGCCGGTGATCCAGGAAGGCGATCTGGCCCACGGCGATTTTGCGCACCTCGATTACGACAACGCCACCACAAACGCCGACACCGCGGCGCATACCAACTCGCGCAATGCCTGAGCATGTCTGACCTGCACGCCCCGATGACTCCACAGGACGCAGCGGCACGCCGTCGCAGCGTGCTGCGTACGGCGTGGGTGTTGGCCGCGATTGCGATCGTGATCTTCGTAGTCTTCATCCTGTCTGGAGTGTTGGGAAAGTGAACACAGGCAACAACCGTGGCATCGTCAAGATGGTGGGCGTGGCACTGGCGGCGTTTGCTTTCAGCTTCGCGCTGGTTCCGCTGTACCGGATCGCCTGCGAGAAGGTATTCGGTGTGCGGCTGGAACGCACGGCCACACAGGCAGGCGAGGCTGAAGTCCTGGCGGCCGCGCCCAAGACGGCGCGCATGATCACGGTGCAGTTCGATGGCGGCGTCAATTCCAAATTGCCGTGGGCCTTCAAACCCCACCAACTAACCATGCAGGTGCGTCCAGGCGAGCAATACGAAACGACCTACTTTGCAAAAAACACCAGCCAGCGCGCGATCGTTGGCAGCGCGGTCCCCTCGATCGCGCCCGCGCGCGCCTCCGGTTATTTCAGCAAGACCGAATGTTTCTGCTTCACCGCGCAGACGCTGGCCGCAGGCGAAGCACGCGACATGCCGGTGCGTTTCATCGTCGATCCGGAGCTGCCGGATGACATTCACACGATTACCCTGTCCTACACCTTCTTCAAGAACGATGTGCTGACCACGCAGCTCAACGCGCCGAAAGTGCTGTCGACCTCGCCGCTTGCGGCTCCTTGATTCGATCGACCGGAAGATTTTTCATGGCCCAAGCTCACGCCAACGACCTGCATGCCCAGGGCAGCCACGATCCCGACGTCTATTTCGTGCCGCACGGCAGCCGCTGGCCGGTGATTGCATCGTTAGCGTTGTTCATGACGATGATTGGCTTCGCCAGCTGGCTCAACGAAGTGAGCTGGGGCAGGACGGTGTTCTTCGTCGGGTCGGTGTTCCTTGCCGCGATCCTGTTCAAGTGGTTTGCCGATGTCATCGGTGAATCGATCAACGGGTATTACAACAAGCAGGTTGATACCTCGTTTCGCATGGGCATGGTGTGGTTCATTTTTTCCGAAGTGATGTTCTTTGCCGCATTTTTCGGCGCACTGTTTTACGCGCGCAACTACGCGATGCCGTGGCTTGGCGGCGAGGGCGACGGGGTGATGACCAACAGCCTGTTGTGGGACGGCTTCAGTTCGGCTTGGCCAAGCAACGGTCCAGGCCAGGTCGGTGGCACGTTCCAGACCATCCCGGCGTGGGGCCTGCCGCTGCTCAACACGCTGATCCTGCTGACCTCCGGCATCACCGTCACCATCGCGCACCACGCATTGCGCGCGGGACATAGAAAGCAACTGTTGATCTTCCTCGGACTGACAGTGCTGCTGGGCGGCCTGTTCCTGTTCTTCCAAGCCGAGGAATACATCCACGCCTACAAGGACTTGAACCTGACGCTGGGTTCGGGCATCTACGGATCGACCTTTTTCATGCTGACCGGCTTCCACGGTGCGCACGTGACGTTGGGCACGATCATGCTGGCGATCATCTGGCTGCGCTGCCTGAAAGGTCATTTCAGCCGCGACGATCATTTCGCCTTCGAAGCCGTCGCCTGGTACTGGCACTTTGTCGACGTGGTGTGGCTGGGGTTGTTTATGTTCGTCTACGTGCTCTGACCTTTTCCGTTTTTTCCTTCTGCCCTCGCAAGAAGGTGCCCGCAGGGCGGATGAGGGAGCGGACTGTCAGGCCCCGATGTACGTTTCCCGGGACGTCACCTCCAAGCCCTCATCCGGCGCTGAGCGCCACCTTCTCCCGGAGGGGAAGGGAGCAATATCAACGACCAACCCCATGCGGTGTAATCCAGCCCATGTAGATGGCCAACACCACGAACAGGATCAGCGCAACCGATAAGCCGATGCGTTTGGTCAGCGCCTTGACGGTGCGATCGGTCTTGCCCTTGTCGGTCAGCATGTAATACAGGCCGGCGCCCAGGTTCCACAGGATCAGGATCAGAAAGGCGATGATCAGCAGCGTTTTCAGAGAATCGTTCATGGCGGTGTCCTTTGCGCTCCCGCGCAACGTAATGTATGGATTATTGCAGCGAGCGCGGACGCTCGTATGAGCCGCACAACAAGCAGGTTGCTCGGATGGTCAGCCGCGCTGCTCACGATGGCGCTGTTTTCGACTGCTGGTGTCTGGCAGTTAAGACGCATGTACGAGAAAACCGCATCCCTGGATGCTGCACAGCGTGTCCTCATCGATCGCATTGTGAAGCCACTGGCGACGGCAGCCGACAACCAACGCATGCGTGGCTATGACTGGGCTGCAGGGGTGGGCAAGTTCGACCAACGCGGTGCGTTACTGCTGGACAACCAGCAGTACAACAGCCGCAACGGTGTTCGCGCCTACCGCATCTTCCTGCCCGCGCAGGGAGTTCCCCTGTTGGTCGATCTTGGATGGCTGCCGCTCGGTGGCGACCGGGTATTCCCGCAAATTCCGCGTACCGAGGGACCCATCGAGCTGAGCGGTTTGCTGATGCCGCCGCCGTCTGCCGGACTCGCTCTGGGGACAGGGATCGCGCGCGAAGGCGAGGACTGGCTGTTGACCCGTGTTGATCCCGCCGCAATTGCATTGGTGACCGGACTGTCGGCGCCGCTGGCACCGCGCGTGTTGCGTCTGGACCCAAAACTGCCGATCGGCTACGCACGCGATCTCGACATCCTGCCCAACACGCTGCCGCCTGAGCGCCATCTCGGCTATGCCGTGCAATGGTTCGCACTGGCGCTGGCCGTGCTCGTCACCGCCTTGATACTTACCTTTCGAAAGAGCCGCCGATGAGCACGTCGACACCACCACGCAATCGAAATCGCGGCATGCTGATCGCGATCATCGTCATTTTTCTCGGCAGTTTCATCGTTGCCGGCGCGTTGCGATTTTCCGGATGGCGCCCCGAAGCTTTGAAGAACAAGGGCGAACTGCTGCAGCCGCCAGGGGATTTGCGCCGGGTCAAGCCATTGCTCACCGATGGTTCCGAGTACCAGTGGAATCCCGTTGAACGCACTTGGCGCATCGCGCTGGCGCCGCCGACAAACTGCACGACCCAATGTGTCGAACTCGCCCGCCAGATCAATCTCGTCTGGCAATTGTTTGGCCGTGAAGCCGACCGCGTGCATGTGCTGTGGATTGGCATGCCACCGGCGGGCGCGACCAAGCTCCAAACTCTGCGTCTGCTGCAGCAATCGCCCGCGCTGCGCTCCGCATTGCCGCGCGTGGATGACGCAAAGGGTGTGCCGGTGTATGTCATTGATCCCAACGGCTTCGTGATTCTGCGCTACGCTCCTGGCTTCGATCCTGCCGACCTGCGCACCGACATGGCGCGATTGCTGAGGCTGCGTTGAGATGAATTTCGCGCTGTCTCCGTCCATCTACAAACACCTGCATCGCCTCGCATGGCTTGCAGTTGCATTGGCGTTCGGCGTGATCGTGTTCGGCGCATTCGTGCGCCTGTCCAATGCCGGATTGAGCTGTCCCGATTGGCCAACGTGTTACGGCCGCGCCGCATGGCCGTCTGCGAACGAAACTGTCGATCATGCAGCGACGGCAATCCGCCCGCTGGAAATACACAAGGCCTGGCGCGAACAATTGCATCGCATGCTCGCAGGCGCGCTTGGCGTTCTGGTACTGGCGCTGGCATTGATCGCTGCACGAAAGCGACGTTTCGGCATTGCACGGATCCTGCTCGCATCGGCGTTGATCGCACTCGCGATTCCGCTGTACATGCGCGGGCACCACGTCGTAGCGACCGCACTGGCCACTGCAGGCGAAGCGATCCTGGTATTCGCGGCATTGCGCTGGAGCAATCTCGATTTGTCGCGCGCGACCGCGCTCACGCTGGCGATGATCGTGTTGCAGGCGTTGCTCGGCATGTGGACGGTCACGTGGCTGCTCAAGCCCGTCGTGGTAATGGCACATCTGCTCGGCGGCCTGCTGACGTTCTCCTTGCTGGTGTGGATCGCGTGGCGTGCGATCGATCGTCCGATCCGCCTGGTCGATGCGCATGCGTTGCGTCTGTGGGTGGTCGTTGGCATCGTGTTGCTGGGTGTGCAGATCGCGCTCGGCGGCTGGACCAGCGCCAACTACGCGGCGTTGTCGTGTGGCACGGACTTTCCGAAATGCGTCGGCCAATGGTGGCCTGCACATGATTTTCGCGAAGGATTTGTACTGTGGCGCGGCATTGGGGTCGATTACGAAGGCGGCATCCTCGATGGCCAGTCGCGCATCGCGATCCAGCTCGCGCACCGAATGATGGCCGTCGTCGTGTTCTTCTATCTACTCGCAATGGCGATGCGGTTGCTGCGCACGCCGGGCATGCGCACTTGGGCGACGTTGCTGGCCCTGCTGACGTTGTCACAGGTGGCACTCGGCATCGCCAACGTCAAATTCGCGCTGCCGCTGACGATTGCAGTGCTGCATAACGCAGGCGCCGCCTTGTTGCTGTTCGTGTTGGTGTCCTTGCTGGCGCGGCTACGGGCTCCCAACTGACATGCGTGCGAAAAGCGCCGAATACTGGACATTGACCAAGCCGCGCGTGGTGGCATTGATCGTGTTCACTGCGCTGGTCGGCATGTTCCTGGCCGTGCCCGGATTACCGCCATTGCGGCAGACGGTATTTGGGTTGCTCGGCATCTGGCTGGCGGCGGCATCCGCGGCGGCGATCAACCATCTCATCGA
>JAYTAY010000488.1:0-13152 GCA_043737255.1 Luteimonas sp. | reverse complement strand
GGACGATAGCCTAGTCGCAGCGCGCGATGCACGTAACCCGAAGCTGCCACGCATGCGTCCTGCAAGGATATGGCGAGACACAAATTCGCCGCCACTGCGGATGCAAGCGTGCAGCCGGTGCCGTGTGCTTGCAGCGCAAGTCTTGGATGCGCGATCTCGTGGATGCCGTGCTGATCGGCATACAGGTCGATCACATTGTCGCCATCGGTGAGATGGCCACCTTTCAGCAACACACTGCGGATGCCGAGATCGAGGAACTCGCCGCATGCCGCGCGCATGGCTTGGTGATCGATAATCTTGTGGCCAAGCAGCAGTTCGGCTTCGGGCAAATTCGGGGTAACGATGCTCGCCATCGGCAGCAGTCGAATGCGGAGAGCATCCAGCGCATCAGGTTCCAGCAGGCGTGCGCCGGAGGTCGCGACCATGACTGGATCCAGCACGACGAATGGGGCGTGATGCGTTCCCAGCGCATCGGCGACCGCGTTGATGACTTCACTGTTCGCCAGCATGCCCAGTTTGACCGCAGCGATATCGAAATCGTCGAAACACGCATCAATCTGCGATCGCAGGAAATCAATGGGCGGAACGTGCACGGCCGTGACGTCTCGCGTGTGTTGCGCGGTGAGTGCGGCAATCGCGCTCACACCATGAATGCCGTGTGCGGCGAAGGTTTTCAGGTCGGCCTGGATGCCGGCGCCGCCACCGGAATCGGAGCCGGCGATGGTCAGTGCGGATGATTTCGTGGGTCGCGGGTTTGGCATGTGTCGATTTCTGCAACGGCTACGACGACGGCTTGTCGACAATGGATAGGGCGAGAACGAGTGCGCGCTCGAAATCGCCGACAAAATGCAGATGCCCGGCCTGTTCGTACAGGTGCATGTTGGCGATCACCTGTTTTGGCTGGGTCTGCAGTCCGGACAGGATCAGCACGATGCCGCGACGCTGGCAGCGATCGGTCAAGGTCTTCAATGCGTGCACGCCGCTGGCATCGATGAACGGGACCAGGCGCATGCGCAGGATGAACACCTCGGGCGGCGACCTGAACTGGTCGAGCACGTCGTCCAGTCGATTGGCCGCACCAAAGAACAGCGGCCCGTTGATCTGAAAGGCCTCCACCCCCTTGGGCAGGTGCTTGCGCTGGTCGGGATCGGCGCCGCTCGCCGGGTCGTTCTCGTCGCTATCCTCATCGAGCAGGCGCACGCCCGACGTGACCTCGACCGTTTCGGCCATGCGGAACATGAAGACGAAGGCAGCGACCACGATGCCGACTTCGATGGCGATGGTCAGGTCGAGGAATACGGTCAGGAAAAAGGTCAGCAGCAACACCAGCCGGTCGCCCACGGGCGCCGACATCGTGTGGCGAAAGTGCTGGTATTCGCTCATGTTCCAGGCCACCACCAGCAGCACGGCGGCCAGCGCGGCCAGCGGCACATACCGCATCAGCGGCGCCAGCAGCAGCATGAACAGCAACAGGAACACCGCGTGCAACATGCCCGCCAACGGCGAGCGCGCACCGGCGCGAACGTTGGTCGCGGTGCGCGCAAGCGCGCCGGTCGCCGGCAAGCCGCCGAACAGCGCCGCGCCGATATTGGCCACGCCCTGCGCGACCAGTTCGCCATTGGAACGGTGGCGACCGCCGATCATGCCGTCGGCGACGACAGCCGACAGAAGCGACTCGACACCGGCGAGAAAGGCGATGGTGAAGGCGCTGGGCAACAGCTCAAGCGTGCGATCAAACGGGATCTGCGGAAAATCAAAGATCGGCAGCGACGACGGCAGGCTGCCGAAACGGCTTCCAATCGTTTCGGCAGGCAGCGCGAATGCGACACCGGCACCGGTGCAGACGAGTAGCGCGATCAGAAAGCCCGGCCAGTTCGGTTTCCAGCGACGCAGGCCGACGATCACCGCAAGGCCCAGCATCGCGAGTGCGACTGCAGCCGGTTGCGTGGTCGCGATGTGCCTGACGTACGCGGCCCAGCGTGCGAAAAACTCGACCGGCACCGCGCCCATCTGCAGGCCCAGCAGATCCTTGACCTGGCTGGAGAAGATGCTGACGGCGATGCCTGCGGTGAACCCGGTGATCACCGGTTGCGGCATGTATTTCATCAGCGTGCCCAGCCGCAGCAGACCTGCCGCGATCAGCATCAGTCCGGCCAGCAGCGTGCACAGGATCAGGCCGCCGAACCCGAACTTCTGGATCACCACGAACACCACCGGGATGAAGGCTGCGGTCGGTCCACCGACCTGCACCCGGGAGCCGCCCAGCGCCGACACCAGGAAACCGGCGACGATCGCGGTGTACAAGCCTTTTTCTGGCGTGGTTCCGCTGGCAATCGCCAGCGCCATAGCCAGCGGCAGCGCGACGATGGCGACGGTCAGTCCGGCAACGGCGTCGGCACGCAGATCCGACCAGCCATAGCCTTCGCGCAGCACCGTGAACAGCTTCGGCACAAACATCTTCGCGTATCGCTTGGCCGTTTCAGATGGCACGTCTGTTCCCTGGCTGCACCACTGCTCCGGTTTCCGGTGTCGGAGGGGCTTCAGCCCCGACGCTGTGATCGCAAGAGCGTCGGAGCTGAGGCCCCTCCCACAAGAGCCGCTTCTGACTATCGATGCCTACAACACTTCCGACGCGTAATCCGCCAATCGCGAACGCTCGCCGCGACGCAAGGTGATATGCGCGCTGTGTGGCCAGTTCTTGAAGCGATCGACGGCGTAGGTCAGGCCGGAGGTCGTTTCGGTCAGATACGGTGTATCGATCTGTTCGACGTTGCCAAGGCAAACGATCTTGGTGCCGGGGCCAGCGCGAGTGACCAGGGTCTTCATCTGCTTGGGCGTCAGGTTCTGCGCCTCGTCGAGGATCAGCCAGCGGCTCAGCAGCGTGCGGCCACGCATGAAGTTCATCGAGCGGATCTTGATGCGCGAGGCCAGCAGGTCATTGGTTGCCGCACGCTCCCAGCTGCCGCCGCCTTTCTGGTTGGGCATCAGCACTTCCAGGTTGTCGGTCAACGCGCCCATCCACGGCGTCATTTTTTCTTCCTCGGTACCCGGCAGGAAACCGATGTCCTCGCCGACGCTGACCGTGGCGCGGGTCATGATGATTTCGCGATAGCGCTGCTGGTCCATGGTCTGCGCAAGGCCAGCCGCAAGCGCAAGCAGTGTCTTGCCGGTACCCGCCGTGCCCAGGAGCGTGACGAAGTCGATCTCCGGATCCATCAATGCGTTCAACGCGAAATTCTGTTCGCGATTGCGCGCCGTGATGCCCCAGACGGCGTGCTGGTGGCCGCGATAGTCGTCGATGATCTGCAACGTGGCCCTGTCGCCGTCGATCTTGACCACACGCATTTCCGCTTCTTCGTCACCCGGCAGATACAGGAACTGATTGGGATGCCAGTCGTCGTTCTCTTCGAGGCGCACCTCGTAGAACGTGCGCCCCTTTTCGGTCCACGACTTGAGATCCTTGCCATAGCGCTGCCAGAAATCCTCGGGCAGGGCGCTAGCACCGGTGTAGAGCAGGCTGAAATCGTCGAGCGCGCGGTCGTTTTCGTAATCTTCCGAGACGATGCCGGCGATCGCTGCCTTGATCCGCAGGTTGATGTCCTTCGACACGAACACCACCGGCGCGTCGGGCTCGGCTTCCTTGAGCGCAAGGATCGCGCCGAGGATGTGATTGTCCGGGATCACCGCGCCGAAGCGCTTGCCGGCATCGAACGAATCGATCTGGAAGCGCAACTTCCCGATGCTCTGTTCGCCGCGCAGCTGCAACCCCTGCGGACGCGCCAGCGTGATGCCGGAGGTGATCTGGTCCGCGCCTTGGGCTTCAATCAGTTCGTTGATGAAGCGGCTGACCTGTCGCGCATTGCGGCTTGCTTCGGTGTTGCCTTTCTTGCCGTTGTCGAGTTCCTCGATGACTTGCATCGGCAGGAATACATCGTGCTCCTCGAACTTGAACAGCGCAGTCGGATCGTGCATCAGCACATTGGTATCGAGGACGTAGATACGCTTGCTTCGCGTCATGCGATCGGTTTCCAGGTGGGGAAGGAGGATTGGCGTCGCCTGGGTGGAGCCGAAGGCGATACCCGCGGATTTTGGTGGCCGCAATGAGAAAGCCCCGGGTAGACCAGCTTCGCTGTTGAAAGCCGCTGCGCTCTACCCGGGCTACGCAATTTGTGCCTTCAAGGCTTGCAGTACGGCTTCAGCGTGGCCCGGCACCTTGACCGGCCGCCATGACTGCACGATGACGCCTTCGGGATTGGCCAGGAAGGTACTGCGCTCGATGCCCAGCACCTTGCGTCCATACATGTTCTTTTCCTTGAGCACGCCGAAGGCGTTGCACAACGCCGCATCGGCGTCGCTGACCAGATCGAATTTGAAGCCCTGCTTGGCGCAGAAATTCTGGTGCGACTTGATCGAATCGCGAGACACGCCGAGCACGGTCGCATCGAGCTGCTTGAATTTCGGCAGCAATACATTGAAGTCGATGCCTTCGGTGGTGCAGCCGGGTGTCGCATCCTTCGGATAGAAATACAGGATCAGCCACTGGCCCTTGTAGTCGGCGAAGCGGACAGTTTCGCCGCTTGACAGCGCCAGCGAAGTGTCTGGAACCTTGTCGCCGATGTCGATCACTGCGGCCTGGTCATCGTCAGAATTTCATCGGGTCCATGATGGCGTCCAGATTCAGATGGTCGCAGAACTCGAGGAAATCATCGCGCAACGCGGCGATGTGCATGTCGGCCGGGATGCCGATGGTCAACTGCGCCGTAAACATCTCGGCGCCGGTCTGCATCGCGCGATACCGCGAGCAATGCAGGTTCTCGATGGTGATGCCCTGGCGGTCGAAGAAATCGGCCAGCTGGAACAGGATGCCGGGCTTGTCGGCGGCCACCACTTCCACGATGTAGGGCAGCAGGTTGGATTGCACGGGCTTGGGGCCGGTGCGATACCAGACCAGCTTCAGGCCTTCCTCGCGCTCCAGCCGCGTCATCATCGCTTCGAGCTTCGCTACTGCGTCCCAAGAGCCGGTGGCCAGCGCATTGACCGAAACATCGCGGCCGACGGTGGTCAGGCGAGTGTCGACCAGGTTGCAACCGCTGTCGGCGATGCGACGCGTCACCGACAGCAGCGGCGACTGTGGATGCGTCGTATAGGCGTTGATGAGCAAGTAGTTCTCGTTCGGCGACGGCCGGGGCGTGGTGTCAGTCAAATGCGGCGTCCGAAACGTGCTGGTGAGCCTGAACAGCAACCGGCATAAGGCCGGAGCGAGCCTGCAGCATACTTGCCCGCAGTTTCCGGCCGCAAGTAACATCGCGGTGTGCGCAGTCGCGCCGGCTTCTACATCATTCCTTCCCCATTCGACCTTGATAGGCCCTCCTTGCAGCTATCTGGCAGCCAGCTATTCGGCAGCATCACAGCGCTGGCGACACCCTTCAACTCCGCTGGCGAAGTCGATTTCGACGCTTGGCAGCGCCTGCTGGCCCGCCAAGTCGAAGGCGGCACGCAGGCCGTGGTCGTCGCAGGCTCGACCGGCGAAGCGGCCGCGCTTTACGACGAGGAATATGACGCCATCCTTCGCACCGCCGTGGAGGCGATCGCAGGCAAGATCCCGGTGCTCGCGGGCACGGGTCTGTCGAACACCGCCAAAACCATCGAACAGACCCGGCGTGCAGGTCTGCTTGGCGCGGATGCGGCGCTGGTCGTCACGCCTCCGTATGTGCGCCCGACCCAGTCCGGTTTGTTGGCGCATTACTGCGCAGTCGCCGATGACGGGGCATTGCCGGTGGTGCTGTACAACGTGCCCGGCCGCAGCGGTTGCGACCTGTTGCCGGAAACTGTGGTCAAACTGGCCACGCACGAACGGATCATCGGCATCAAGGAAGCAGTCAGCGAGCCGGAACGCATGTCGGCGCTGCTGCCGTTGCGCACCAAGGCTTTCGCGTTGTTGAGCGGTGACGACCCCACCGCATGCCGCGCGATGCTGGCCGGCGCTGATGGCATTATTTCCGTGGCATCGAATGTGTTGCCACGCGCGTTCCGGCGTCTCTGCGATCTGGCGCGCAAGGGTGATCACGATGCCGCCGGGCAGTGGGATGCGCAGCTGCGGGACGTTTACGATTTCCTCGGCCTCGAACCCAATCCCATCCCGCTGAAGGCGCTGATGGCGCGATTGGGTCTCGGCCACGGCCTGCGTTTGCCGTTGCAGTCGCTGTCGTCGACTTATATCGCCGATACTGAGCGCGTAGCGGCACAGATTCTGTTGCTCGAAAATACCTGCCGCGATTCGCTCGCGGCCTGAAACCCCAGGAGATTCCAATGCGCAATCACGCATCGTTGTATCGTTTTGCCGCCGTGGCCGTCCTTGCCGTTGCGGTGGTTGGCGCGTCCGGTTGCCGTTGGTTCCGCAAAAGCGATGACGTCTACAAGCAGAGCGCCGAAACCCGTCCGCTTGAAATCCCGCCGGACCTGGATCGTCCGAATGCAGACAACGCGATGGCGGTGCCAGGCGGCAGCGTGACCGCATCAGGGACAGCCGCCGCTGCGCCGCTACAAGCGGCGTCGACCGCAACGCCGGTGGGCTTTACCGTGCCGGGCGAACGCGATCCGATCTTCAACAAAGTAGGTGATGCACTGACCGCGACGGCCGGCGTCACCGTCGCCAGCAAGGCGCAGATCCTCGGCACCTACGACGTGAACTACGAAGGCACCGACTTTCTGGTGCGCGTGACCAAGGTCGACGCCGGTGTTTACATCTCGGCCGTGGATCCGCGCGGATTTCCTGCTGTGGGCACCGCGCCGTCGAAGTTGATCGCGGCATTGAGGGCGAGCCTGGGCGGTTGATGCATCACGTCTGAGTTGCAATGAAAGGGCGCTTCGGCGCCCTTTTTTTATGCGCAATCTGCAATCGTGTCTCGCGCAAGTTTCAAAGCAGCCCAATAGCCCGGGTGGAGCGCAGCGGTACCGGGGACACTTCGGTCGTCGGAATGAAAACCCCGGGTATCACTGCGCTCCACCCGGGCTAAGTTGGCAATCACGGCAGCGCGAGTAGAGTCGAATGAGCGTGATCCGCACCCCGTTCCGGAGAGCCATGTCTGCATCCACCCGCTTGCTGAGCCTTGCCGCCATCTTGGGGGTTGCTGCGGTTTGTGGCGGTTGCGGGCCGATTCTGCCATCACAACAGCCGCGGCCTGGCGAGCAGGCGCCTGCTTCCGCAGCGGATGCGGCGGTGGATGCCGCTCTTGGCGAATTCACCATTGCCGCCAGCATGAACGACACCTGGAACACCGTCGGTCAGGTGCTCGTGCGCACGGACGGCGTCACCTATGAAAGTCGTGCGCAGATGCTGGGTATTTACGGGTTGCGCTACCGCGGCGAGCGCTTCCTGATCCGCACGCAGGCCATGGTGATGCGCAGCCCCAGCGATGGCATGGTCACTCGCGTCCTCGCCCTGGGACTGGACGGTAAACCGAAGAACAGTGCGGCGGCAATCGAGTTGCTGGAGGTGTTGAAGGAGCGCGTGCCCCTGGAGATTAATAGGTACACGCTGCCCATCGAAGTAAAGGGTAGGCAGAAGGATCGCAAGCCGAAACGTGGCCGTTGAATGCCACAAGTCTGGCGTCCGCTCACTGTTCCAGTTCCGTAGCCCGGGTAAGGCCGCACCCGGGGATTTTCATTACGGGGCGGAAACCCTGGGTGCCCCGGATCAAGTTCGGGGTTGCCCGGGCTACGCGAACTGCCCACCGAATCTCGCGGCCATGCGGTGGCTACGTACTCACCGTTCCAGCAGAGGCAGTTTGTCCTTCTTGCCTTCCCATTCCTTGGCATCGGGCGGCGCATCCTTGCGGGTGGTGATGACCGGCCAGGACTTCGCCAGTTCGGCGTTCAACGCGACGTACAGTTCCTGTCCCGCGGGCACGTCGTCCTCCGGATAGATCGCATTGACCGGACATTCGGGTTCGCACAGCGTGCAGTCGATGCACTCGTCCGGATCTATCACCAGGAAGTTCGGACCTTCGTGGAAACAATCGACCGGGCACACCTCCACGCAGTCGGTGTACTTGCACTTGATGCAGCTTTCGGTGACGACGAAGGGCATGGCGGGAGGTCGAGGGCGAACCGGCGGCTAGTTTAGCGAATCCAACGAAAAAACCCGGCTGGAGCCGGGTTGTTGCGTGCCGAAAAACGACGGATATGGTGCTCCCTACGGGATTCGAACCCGTGTTGCAGCCTTGAGAGGGCCGCGTCCTAGGCCTCTAGACGAAGGGAGCAATTGAGTCGCGCAAGTGCAAGCCGCTAGTATACAGCGCGCTCCGCCGCTCCCAAGCGGCTTTCCCACCCTCGGCTTTTCAACCCAACATTGCGGCCGCGCCGCCGAATCGACATTCCATCGACACCCCAGAACTACAACTGCGCGTAATCCCGCGCGACAGTCACACGATCTCGCGCAAGGACATCAGTCCGAACGCATTGCGCGTGCTGTACCGATTGCGCGACGGCGGCTTCAGCGGCTACCTGGTGGGCGGCGCTGTTCGCGACCTGCTGGTCGGCGGCCACCCCAAGGATTTCGATGTCGCCACCGATGCCACGCCCGACCAGGTGCGTGCGCTGTTCCGCAATTGCCGCCTGATCGGCCGCCGCTTCCGTCTGGCACATGTCGTATTCGGCCGCGAAATCATCGAAGTCGCCACCTTCCGCGCCAATGTCGACGACGGTAGCGGCGACCGCGAATTGCACGAAGGCGGCCGGCTGCTGCGCGACAACGTGTACGGCACGATCGAGGACGACGCGGTGCGTCGCGACTTTACCGCCAACGCGCTGTATTACACGGTGGAAGATTTCTCGGTGCGCGACTACGTCGGCGGTTACGACGATGTGCAGGCGCGCGTGCTGAAGTTGATCGGCGACCCCGAATATCGCTACCGCGAGGATCCGGTGCGGATGCTGCGCGCGGCGCGGTTGGCGGCAAAGCTCGATTTTCGCATTGACGACGCCAGCGCCGAACCACTTGCAAGACTGGCCCCGCTGCTGGCGCAGGCTGCCCCCGCGCGCCTGTTCGAGGAATGCCTCAAGTTGTTCCTGTCCGGGCATGCGGTCGCAAGCTTCGAGCGGCTGGAGCGTCACGGACTGCTCGCCTCGCTGTTTCCCGAAACCGCGGCGGCGCTCACCGCGAACCGCAGCGGCGCCTTGCGCAACATGCTAATGGATGGGTTGGCGGGCACCGACAAACGCGTGGCCAACGACGAGCCCGTGTCGCCGGCATTCCTGTTCGCCGTGTTGTTGTGGCCAGCCTACTGCCGCGCGCTGATGGCCTTGCAGGCGCAGGGCATGCACGCAGCTGAAGCGCAACGTCGTGCGGCCGACCGAGTGACCCTGCATCAGGCGTCGATGATCGCATTGCCGCGCCGGTTCTCGCTGCCAATGCAGGAAATCTGGCTGTTGCAGGCGCGCTTCTCGCAGCGCAAGCGCGTGCCGCGTTTGCTGGCGCATCCGCGTTTCCGTGCGGCGTACGATTTCCTCCTGTTGCGGATGGTCGCTTCCAGCGAACATGCCGAAGACGTCGATTTCTGGCGTGAATTGCAGGCGCAGTCGGGCGAAGCGGAACACGGACTGGATGTCGTCGAGTCCGTGGATGGCGAAGGCGAGGGCCAACCACGCAAGGGCCGCCGTCGCCGCCGTCCCAGTCCATCCGCCACCGCTGCCGAATGAACCAACGAGTGCGGGCGTTCGTCGGGCTCGGCGGCAATCTCGGCGATCCGGCCGCGACCTTGCGCGAGGCGATTCGTGAACTCGATGGCTTGCCCGGGACGCGCATGCTTCGCGCGTCGCGCCTCTACCGCTCGGCCGCCTGGGGCGTTGAAGACCAGCCCGATTTCATCAATGCCGTGGCACTTTTGGACACGCAACTCGACGCGCGTACGTTGCTTGACGCGTTGTTGCAACTGGAACGTTCGCACGGGCGTGAGCGCCATGCGGAAACCCGCTGGGGGCCACGCACGCTCGATCTCGATTTGTTGCTGTACGGCGATGCGGTGATCAACGAGCCCGGTTTGCGTGTTCCGCATCCACACCTTCATGAGCGTGCCTTCGCGCTGCTGCCTTTGGCGGAGATCGCGCCGGAGACGCCGGTTCCCGGGTTTGGTGTGGCGCGTGAACTGCTGAGCACGATCTCGGCCGATGGCGTTGAAGTGTTGGGCAACGACATGCCGCAGGGATGGTCAGAAACCTCGCCAGGATGACGACCTGTGATGTATCCAGACCCTCATGATCAGCGTTCCAGCGACGACCCGGCGATCTGGCACGATAGCGACCTGCTGACCATCAGCAAGCTGATTCGTCCTCGCCAGCTCATCCAGGAGACCGCGAAGCAATGAACACCACCACCAAGCCACTGACCGTCCCCGCGCTGGCCGAAGCCAAGCAAACCGGCCGCAAGCTGGTGATGCTGACCGCCTACGACACCAGCTTTGCGCGCACGCTTGATGCCAATGGCGTCGACCTGATCCTGGTCGGCGATTCTCTGGGCATGGTGATCCAGGGCCATGATTCCACGCTGCCGGTGACAGTCGACGACATCGCGTATCACACACGTTGCGTCGCGCGCGGCTTGTCGCGTGCGTTGCTGATTGCCGATCTGCCGTTCCAGAGTGATGCGACGCCGGAACGAGCGCTCGACGCGGCGACGCGTTTGCTGCAATCGGGGGCGGCGATGGTCAAGTTGGAGGGCGCGGGCCACAAGCTGGAGACGACCCGATTCCTGGTGGAGCGCGAAATCCCGGTGTCCGCGCATCTGGGCCTTACCCCGCAATCGGTGCTGCGTTTCGGTGGCTACAAGGTGCAGGGCCGCGATGAAGCGGCAGCGAAGACATTGCTGCAAGACGCGCACGCCGTTGCCGACGCGGGTGCATCGCTGCTCGTGCTTGAATGCGTGCCATCGCAGCTTGCTGCAGCGATCACGGCGTCTGTATCGATTCCAACCATCGGCATTGGTGCGGGCCCACATTGCGATGGCCAGGTGTTGGTGCTGCACGATTTTCTCGGCCTGGACAGCGGCCATCGCCGTCCGAAATTCGTCAAGGACTTCCTCGCCGAAGGCGGCTCCGTTGCGGGTGCGGTGCGCGCTTTCGCTGATGCCGTGCGCGATGGCAGCTTTCCGGATGCCGAACATGCCTACGCCTGAAGTCTGGATCAAGCGCTATTTGGACACGGATTAAATCTGATTAACTCAGATAAAGCGTTTTTATGGTTTTGATCCGCTCTAATCAGATTTGATCTGTGTCAAAGAAGTGTTTCTTTGGATGAATCGATGATCGATATCGTAAGTGAACTTTCCGCGTTGCGCACCCGGACGGCTGAGTGGAAGCGTAGCGCCCTGCGCATCGGTTTCGTACCCACGATGGGCAACCTGCATGCAGGCCACCATTCGCTGATTGCGTTGGCCAAACAGCATGCGGACCGCATCGTCGCCAGCGTGTTCGTCAACCCGACCCAATTCGGGCCGAACGAAGACTTCGCTCGTTATCCGCGTACGCCGGACGCAGACGCGGCAGGACTCGATGCGGCCGGTTGCGATGTCTTGTGGATGCCGTCGGTCGAAACAATGTATCCCTTCGGTGCCGATGCCGCGGTCCGGATGCGCGTGCCCGGGATCACGGACGTGCTCGATGGCGCGCATCGTCCGGGTCATTTCGATGGCGTCGTCACCGTTGTCTCGCGTTTGTTCAACCAGGTGCAGCCGGACATCGCCGTGTTCGGCAACAAGGATTACCAGCAACTGGCGGTGATCCGATACTTGGTTCGCGATCTCGCTTTTCCGGTCGAAATCATTGCGGCGAAGACACTCCGCGAGGCTGATGGTCTGGCGATGAGTTCGCGCAATCAGTATCTATCTGCCGACGAACGCCCCGTCGCCTCGACCATTCATCGCACCTTGCTGCAGATGCGCGATGGCATCGTCGCTGGGCACCCCCGCGCGCAGGTCGAAGACGACGCGACGCGCATGCTGGAAGCGTCAGGTTTCATTACCGATTACGCGGTCGTTCGCACCCCGATGCTGGTCAAACCGCAAACCGGCGCGAGTGGCCCGGTCGTTGCACTGATCGCAGCGCGTCTCGGCACTACCCGACTGATCGACAATCTGCAATTCACGCTCCATGGAAATTCCAGATAATCAGCTGGCAGTGTTTTTGGGAGCGACTGAAGTCGCGACTTGCCAGACTCCAGTCGCGATTTCCGTCGCTCCCACAAAGAAGAACCCTGCATTGTTCAGGGCATCCCGGCATCGACCCCTCGCCCTACTTTGCGCGGGCAACGGAGCGAGTTGTCTCTACACATGATTCGCGGCGCCTGACCAAGCTGTCAGCGTTTGCTGTGACGACTTGATCCGGGAGATGGACGCCCCGTGTTGCAGTGCAGAAACCCGCTGCCTACACTGCGCGCCTGACCGCCGGACAGTTGTGTCCCGGCTGGAGTCCACGATGCATCTGACCCTGCTCAAAGCCAAGATTCACCGCGCCACCGTGACCCACGCCGAGCTGCATTACGAAGGCTCGTGCGCCATCGACGCGCGACTGTTGGGCATCGCTGGCATCCGCGAGTACGAGCGCGTGGAAATCTACAACGTCAACAATGGCGAGCGCTTCGCCACGTATGCCATTCGCGGTGAAGAGGGCAGCGGCATCATTTCGGTCAATGGCGCGGCCGCGCACAAGGCGCAACCCGGCGACCTGGTCATCATTTGCGCGTACGGCGACTGCGACGAAGACGAAGCCGCGAAGTTCAAGCCTACATTGGTCTACGTGGACCGGCAGAATCGCCTGACCCACACCAATCATTCGATTCCGGCGCAAGCCTCATGACAGCCACGCTGGCGGGGTTGCGCGACCATGCAACGCGGCTCGCCAGCCAATCGATTTCTCAATTGATCGCCGATGATCCCGCGCGTGCACGGGATCTGTCGCTCCGCGTCGGTCCGCTGTACGCCAATTTTTCGCGGCAGCGTTACGATCGCAATGCACTCGCCGCACTGATCGCGCTGGCCCGCCAGGCCGATATTTCCCAAGCGTTCCGATCGTTGATCGATGGCGACAAGGTCAATGTCTCGGAAGGTCGCGCCGCACTGCATACGGCGTTGCGCTCGAACCTCGGCACGACTGGGATCGC
>JAYTAY010000487.1:0-2509 GCA_043737255.1 Luteimonas sp. | reverse complement strand
GCACGCCGCTGTCGCGTAAAGCACAGAGTTTGCCGGCGACAAGGTTGCCGACCTCGGACGGATCATCATCGCCAACCCACGCCTCGAACAGGTCGCCGAGGATGTAGAGCGCTTCCGCGCTGCGCGCTTCGTTGTCGATGAAATCGCCGAACAGCTGCGTGATCTCTGGTCGCCCGGAATCGAGGTGCAGGTCGGAGATGAAGAGCGTGGTCATGGGTGGCATTTTAGGCCCTCCCCTTCAAGGAGAGGGTTGGGTGGGGTGGTGTTCGTAGAACCTCGACACAGAGCGAAAACGCCATCCCCATCCCGGCCTTCCCTTTGAAGGGGAAGGAGAAAAGCACAGGCTCCGGTAAAATCACGGGATTGCACACTCTGGCCAACGCATGACCTGCCGCACCCGCTTCGCCCCCAGTCCCACCGGCTATCTGCACATCGGCGGCGCGCGCACCGCGTTGTATTGCTGGCTGGAGGCGCGCCGCCGCGGCGGCCAGTTCATCCTGCGCATCGAGGACACTGATCGCGAGCGCAGCACGCAGGCGGCGATCGATGCCATCCTGCAGGCGATGGAATGGCTTGGCCTCGACTACGACGAGGGCCCGATCTACCAGACGCAGCGTCTCGATCGCTATCGCGAGGTCGCGCAGCAACTGGTCGCGTCCGGCCACGCGTATTACGCCTACGAGACCAAACAAGAACTGGAAGCCGTGCGCGAGGCGGCGATGGCCGCCAACGAGAAACCGCGCTACAACGGCGCCTATCGCGACCGCGTTGAACCGTACCGTGACGACCCCAACCGCGTGATCCGCTTCAAGAATCCGCAGGGTGGCACGGTGGTGTTCGAGGACAAGGTCAAGGGCCGCATCGAGTGGAGCAATGACGAACTCGATGACCTGGTGATCTTCCGTTCCGATGGGTATCCCACCTACAACTTCGCGGTGGTCGTCGACGACATCGACATGCAAATCAGCGATGTGGTGCGCGGCGACGACCACGTCAACAACACGCCGCGCCAGGTCAACATCTACCACGCGCTCGGCGCGACAGCACCGTATTTCGCGCACCTGCCGATGATTCTCGATGCCGATGGTGCCAAATTATCCAAGCGCACCGGCGCGGCCGATGTCATGCAGTATCGCGACGACGGTTATCTACCGCACGCGTTGTTGAACTATCTGGTACGGCTGGGCTGGTCGCATGGCGACCAGGAAATCTTCAGCAGGGACGAGATGATCGCGTTGTTCGACCTCAAGGACGTCAACGCAAAAGCATCACGACTGGATACGGCCAAGCTCGGCTGGTTCAACCAGCAATACCTGAAGAGTGATGATCCGGCCGACGTGGCAAAACATCTGGAATGGCATCTGCGCAACAACGGCTATGACCTGACAAACGGGCCGAGCCCGGTCGATGTCGTCATCGCATTGCGCGACCGCGTGCAGACGCTGAAGGACATGGCGGAACGTGCGGCGGTCTGGTACCGGCCATTGCATGCGTACGACGATGCGGCAGTGGAAAAACATCTCAACGCTGCTGCCGCGGCGCCATTGACGGATGCGCGCGAGCGGCTGGCGAAGTTGTCGTCGTGGAGCGCGGAGGCGATCAGCGTTGCGTTGCACGAGACCGCCGAGGCGCTAGGCATTGGCATGGGCAAGATTGCGCAGCCGTTGCGCGTGGCGATCACTGGTACGCAGGTCAGTCCTGATATTTCGCACACGATTTATCTGGCGGGGCAGGGTGAGGCGTTGATACGGATCGACGCGGCGCTGCTGCGTATTCCGCTTTGAATCTGTCTGTCTACAGAATGCCGTCAAAAATGAAACAACCAGAGTTTGATTGGATTGCTCAGGGATTCGTTCGCTTTGGTTTTTTGATCACTTGAGTCCAATCCACATCGCCACCATCATCCACGCATGACCCGACACGCCTGCCTGGAGCCAAAACATCACGTCCACGACGGCGCGGGCTTCGTCGCCGCGGTCGAACGTGCATGCAATGAACGTGGCTTGCGGTTGACCCCGATCCGCGCGCGCGTGCTCGGCCTGGTCGCCGCGGGCGGCAAACCGCTGAAAGCTTACGACCTGCTCGAACAGGTCCGGGTGGGCGAGGGTGCGGGCGCCGCCGCGCCGCCGACGGTGTATCGCGCGCTTGATTTCCTGCTGGCCAACGGCTTCATCCACAAGCTGCAATCGGTCAACGCATTCGTCGCCTGCCATCATCCAAATGCGGCGCAGCATTCAGTGCCGTTCCTGATCTGCGACAACTGCCACATCGCCGTCGAACTGGAAGATGTCGACGTGGTCGCCACCCTCGATGCGCAGGCGCGCACGCTCGGCTTCCGCCCGCAGGCGCAGACGCTGGAAGTGCATGGTTTGTGCGGGAATTGCGCCGCCGACTGATATCGAACACTCTTTTGCTGCTTTTCGGAAGAGCGGCTTTAGCCGCGAGCTTTTGCTTGGCGTGAAAGACCCGCGGCTAAAGCCGTTCCTACGAAAGGTGGGGATGCCCGGGA
>JAYTAY010000486.1:0-5982 GCA_043737255.1 Luteimonas sp. | reverse complement strand
CGAACAGGCCAATCTGTTTCGGTGCATCCAGGGCCTGCGGCGACATCTCGGGCACCGGCGACTCGCGGCGCAGTTCGAGTTCCGCAAGCCGTCCGCGTGCCTGTCGAATCACTTGCTTCGGGAGGCCGGCAAGCGCGGCAACCTGCAGACCAAAACTGCGATCGGCCGGGCCATCCTTCACTGCGTGCATGAAGACCAGCGCATCGCCGTGCTCGACTGCGTCCAGATGCACGTTGACGATGCCGCTGCCGGGCTCGGCAAGGGAGGTGAGTTCAAAATAGTGCGTTGCAAACAACGTGTAACAACGATTCACAGCCGCGAGATGGCGCGCGACTGCATCGGCCAAGGCCAGTCCGTCGTAGGTCGACGTACCGCGGCCGATCTCATCCATCAGCACCAGTGATTGCTCGGTGGCGTGGTGCAGGATGTAGCTGGTCTCCGACATCTCGACCATGAAGGTCGATTGCCCGCGCGCGAGGTCATCGCCCGCACCGATACGCGTCAGGATGCGATCGATCGGGCCAATCTCGGCGCGCGCGGCTGGCACAAAGCTGCCGATATGCGCCAGCAACACGATCAACGCGTTCTGCCTCATGTATGTGCTCTTGCCGCCCATGTTGGGACCGGTGATGACCAGCATGCGGCGCCCGCTTGCCCCCGATGAGCCGTCGAGCACCAGATCATTCGGCTCGAACGGTTCGTTGCGCACCGCTTCAACGACCGGATGCCGCCCGCGTTCGATATTCAGTCGCGGTTCGTCGTCCAGGTGTGGACGCGACCAGTCAAGGACCTGCGCACGCTCCGCGAAACAGGCCAGCACATCCAGTTCGCTCAGTACATTGGCGCACTCTTTCAGCGGCTCGAGGTTTTGATTGAGTGCGTCGAGAAGTCCTTCGTACAGCACATTTTCCCGTGTCAGTGAGCGCTCGCGCGCCGACAGCACCTTGTCCTCGAACTGTTTCAATTCTTCGGTGATGTACCGCTCGGCACCGGTCAGCGTCTGCCGCCGCGTGTAATGCATCGGCGCCTTCTGGCTTTGTCCCTTGCTGATCTCGATGTAATAGCCGTGCACGCGGTTGTAGCCGACCTTGAGCGTGGCGATGCCGCTGCTTGCACGCTCGCGGGCTTCGAGGTCGATCAGGAATTGATCGGCGTTGGTCGACAGACGCCGCAGTTGATCGAGTTCGTCGTCGTAGCCATCGGCGATGACGCCGCCATCGCGCGCCAGCAGCGGTGGTTGCGGCACGATGGCCTTCACCAGCAACACCGCTTGCGCTGTGTGTTCACCGAGTCCGCCAGCCAGCGTCTGCAGGCGCGGCGAATCGAGCGGGGCAAGGGTGTCGCGAACGCGCGGCAACATGCCAAGCGCATCGCGCAACGTGCTCAGGTCGCGTGGCCGCGCGGACCGCAGTGCGATACGCGTGAGGATGCGTTCGACATCGCCCAATACGCGGAAAACGCCCCGCAAGGCCTCGTCGGCGCGACTGTCGACCAATGCCGCAATCGCATGATGGCGTTGCCCCAGCACGCGCCGGTCGCGCAACGGACGATGCAGCCAGCGCCGCAGCATGCGCCCGCCCATCGGCGTGATGGTGGAATCGAGTACCCCGAGCAACGTCGTCCTGGTATCGCCGTCAACACGTGTATCGAGTTCCAGGTGCCGCCGCGTTGCGGCATTCATTGCGATCGCATCGCTGGATGGCTCGAAGGCGATCGCGGTGAGATGCGGCAGCCGTTGTTTTTGTGTTTCCTCGACATAGCCAAGCAGGGCGCTTGCAGCGGCGACAGCAAGTGGCTTTTCCTCGAGGCCGAATCCGGAAAGGTCGTGCAAGCCGAAAAACTGCAACAACTGTCTCCGGCCGCTGTCGGCATCGAACAGCCACGGTGCGCGGCGACGCAAGCCTTTGTGCTCGACCAGGAATGCGGGCCAGCCGTCCTCATCGGGCAACAACAGTTCGGCCGGTTCCAGTCGCGACAGTTCCGCTTCCAGCGCGTCGTCGTTGTCGACCTGGGTGACCAGGAACCTGCCACCGGCCAGGTCCGCCCACGCGATGCCGTATCCGCTGCTTTTGGAGGGTGTGCCGCCGCGCGACACCGCCATCAACAAGGTATCGCGTCGATCCTGCAACAGCGCCTCGTCGGTGACCGTACCCGGTGTGACGATGCGCACCACCTTGCGTTCGACCAACCCCTTGGCCAGCGCCGGATCGCCGATCTGTTCGCAGATCGCGACCGATTCCCCCAGTGCCACCAGTCGTGCCAAGTAACCCTCGGCCGCGTGATGCGGCACGCCGGCCATCGGAATGGGTTGGCCGGCCGAGCTGCCGCGCTGGGTCAGGGTGATGTCGAGCAGCCTTGCCGCCTTGCGGGCGTCGTCGTGGAACAACTCGTAGAAGTCGCCCATGCGGAAGAACAACAAGATGTCCGGATGCTCAGCCTTGGCGGCGAAGAACTGGCGCATCAAGGGCGTGTGCTGGTCTGCGGACATCCAGAAAACGTTTACGTCGCGAGTGACTGACTAGTGTGCCCGAATTGCATGCGCTGCCCGGTGCCGGCGACACCCCTTCAACACGCGCCCATACGGTGCGGGATGTGCTACGTTCCGCCCGTCCAGTGCCGCGTGCCGTGGAAACCCGGCCGAGCCCATCGCGCGTCGACCAGGTTGGTCGCAGTGCAGTACTGATCAGACGCATACGTGGGGACGTTTTGCATTTTTTAACGACATCGCTCGTTATTCACATACTTGGGAGGGGACAACATGGTTGTATCTACGCTGGGACGGACGCCGTTGGCGCTGGCCGTACTTGTTGCACTGGGATCGCTGACACAGATGCCCGCTTACGCTCAGGACGCCGCGCCTTCTCCTGCGACCACCGACAAGGAGACGCCGACGACGCTTGATGCGATCACCGTTACCGCGCAGAAGCGCGAAGAACAGCTGCAGGACGTGCCGATCGCGATCACTGTCTTGTCTGAAGAGATCCTGCAGGACACCGGGGTTCGTGATGTCAAGGATCTGCAGGTACTGGTGCCCGGGCTGACCGTCACCAGCACCCAGAGTGAAGCGTTGACCACTGCCCGTATTCGCGGCGTCGGCACGGTCGGCGACAATGCCGGACTGGAATCCTCGGTAGGTATCGTCATCGATGGTGTATATCGCCCGCGCAACGGCGTTGGTTTTGGCGACCTTGGCGAGATCGAACGCATCGAAGTGTTGAAAGGGCCGCAAGGCACCGTGTTCGGCAAGAACACCTCGGCCGGTGTCATCAACGTCATTACCCGCCGCCCCAACTACGAAACCAGCGTCGAAGGCGAACTCACGATCGGCAACTACGACGCACATGGTGTGTCAGCCTCATTCAATACCGCGCTCGGGGAGAAGGCCGCATTCCGCGTCTATGCCGCCAAGCGCGAACGTGATGGCTTCATGGACGTGCGCACGGGTGCGGGTCCGCGTGTCCAGACGGAAGATTACGACCAGAACTTCCATTCCTTGCGCGGTCAGCTGCTGCTCCAGCCCAATGACGACCTCGACATCACCGTAATCGCCGATTACACCAGCCGCGAGGAAAACTGCTGTACGGCTGTGACCACCGTGCGCGGCCTGACCGGTGACATCATGAATCGCCTGTCGCCGGATGAAGGCGTGGCCCTCGTGGCCGACCCCTTCAACCGCGTCGCCTACAGTAACCGCAGCACCGAGTCGGACATCAAGGACAAGGGCGTATCCGCCGAAGCCAACTGGTCCTCGCCGTGGTTTGGCGGGGCGACCTTGTCATCGATCACGTCGAGTCGCGATTGGCAGACGATCAATGGGCTCGATTTCGATTTCAGTTCGGCCGACGTCCTTTATCGCCCCGCGAACGAGGATGAGGCATTCACTGGCTTCGAGACCTTCACCCAGGAACTGCGCCTGACCGGCGCGACCGATCGCATCGACTGGATGGTGGGCGCGTTCTATTCCGACGAAGACCTCACTCGCAACGAAAGCTACCGGATCGGTTCGCAGTATGGCCAGTACCTGTCTTCGGCTCTGTTGACCAGCATCAATCCCGCCTTCCGCAATGCGCCGTCGTCCAATACGTTCCTGCAGGAAATCACTCTGCAGCCGTACAGCACCGGCTTCGGCGACCTCTCCGCGCAGGATCGTTACAAACAGAACGCCAAGAGTCTGGCCGTATTCACCAACAACACGTTCCATGCGACCGATGCGTTCGATATCACCCTCGGCTTGCGCTACACCCGGGAAGACAAGGAACTAGATTCTGCCTACAGTAATCCCAGTGGCGGCGGGGCGTGCAGTTCGTATTTCAACCCCGCCACTGGTGGCCAGGCTGGTGCGGTCGGCCGGATCGCCGCATCGCTGATTGGGCGCAACGTTCCCTTCGCGGCGCTGCCGCCGGCGACCCAGGCCACCATCGTCAGCAACATCATTGCCTTCAGCTGCTTGCCGTGGACGAACCCCGCGCATAACGCAGCCAGCCGCGACACCCGGCAGGAGCGCGAAGAGAAGGAATGGTCGGGTACGCTGAAGGCTGCCTACCGCTGGAATGAGCAGGTGATGACCTACGCCTCCGCGGCGCGCGGTTACAAGGCCGGCGGTTTCAACCTGGATCGTGTGCAGTCGTCCAATGGACTGTCCAGCGGCGGTCCGGGCATCAGCCCGGTGCTTGATACTTCGTTCCCCGGCGAGTTTGTCGACAGCTACGAGTTGGGCGCCAAGACCACGTGGATGGGCGGCAACCTGTTGCTCAACGCGACGTTGTTCCACCAGACCTATGAAGATTTTCAGCTCAACAGCTTCCTCGGCACCAGTTTCGTGGTGCGTTCGATCCCGGAGGTCATTTCCAAGGGCATCGATACCGAGATCCTGTGGCAGCCGATCACCGGCTTGATGTTGCAGGGTGGCGTGACCTATGCGGACACCCGCTACGGCGATGAACGGCCGACGGCTGAATTCCTTGAAACCCCCTCTAGCAGCCCAGGCGCGCTGTACAAACTGCCGGGTAGCCAGATCAGCTTCGCACCCTACTGGTCCAGTTCCGCATCGATGACGTATGAGTGGGACTTCGCCAACGACTTGATGGCCCGCTTCCACCTCGGCGCCAAGTACATGTCGGACTACAACACCGGCTCGGATCTGGATCCGGAAAAAATGCAGGATGCCTACACAGTAGTCAACGCGCGCATCGGCTTCGGCGCCAGCGACAAGGGCTGGATGGTGGAACTGTGGGGCCAGAACATCACCGACGAGGACTACGTGCAGGTCGGATTCGATGCGCCACTGCAGAACATCAATGCAGTGCCGGGCAACCCGCTTAATTCCTACAATGCTTTTCTTGCAGCGCCAGCCACATACGGCGTGACCTTCCGCATCAATTATTGAGTCAAGCACCGTGACACCTGACGGCCCGCCTATCGCGGGCCGTTTTTTGTGGGCTCGCTCCCACAACATCGACGCAGCCAGACTTTTGCGCTACAAAACCGTTCCGTCGACGCGCAGAACCCTGATGACTGATCCCACCGACGCCGAATTGCGCACATTGGCCGAAAGCCTGGGGGCGCGGCTACGCACCAACCACGATCATCTGGTGACCGCCGAGAGCTGCACCGGTGGCTGGATCGCCAAGGCCGTCACCGACATCGCCGGCTCATCGGAGTGGTTCGATTGTGGCATGGCGGCTTACAGCTACGAGGCCAAGCAGGCGCTGCTGGGCGTCCGCCCGCAAACGCTGGAGACGCATGGCGCGGTCAGCCGCGAAACGGTGATCGAGATGGTTTCGGGCGCGCTGGCAAAATCAGGTGCGAGTGTTGCCGTGGCCGTGACCGGAATCGCCGGGCCAGGTGGAGCAATTGAGGGCAAACCGGTCGGCACGGTGTGGATCGCGTGGAAACGCCGTGGCGGCTATCCGAATGCGGAATTGTTCCATTTCGATGGTGATCGCGAAGCGGTGCGGCGGCAGACAGTGGCGGCGGCATTAC
>JAYTAY010000485.1:0-2517 GCA_043737255.1 Luteimonas sp. | reverse complement strand
GCGCGTGGCCGGATCCCAGCGAAACAAGCCACGTGGCGTGGCCAGCCAGACGCGGTGCGCGTGGTCGATGCGCAGTCCCATAGATTCCACGGCGGGCACGCCATCGGACTGGTTCACCACGTCGGCCAATCGCCAGCCGGATCCTGCACGCACATAACGTTCCAGACCCTGCAGACGATGCAGCCAGAACGCATCGGCGCCATCGAACACGAATCCCTGGATGCGTTGCCTCGTGGCGATGACCCGCTCGAAGGTGTTGCGTGCGTCGTCCAACCGCAACAGGCCATCGGCGCCTGCCACCCACGGCATGCCATCGGCGTCGATTTCGAGTGCTTCCACGTCGGCGGTCGCGAACGCACGGTCGGGCCGCGGCGTGATTGCGCGCAGGACTCGCCCGCTGATGGCGTCGCGCTGCTGCACGCCACCACCGGCGCTCGACATCCAGACCGTGCCATCGGGCGCGGAACGGACCAGGTCGGCTGGACCCGGCAATGTCGCATCGCGCGCGCTGTGGGCATCCCAGAAGGTTTCGCTGCCGTCCTTGGCGAATCGCAACAAGCCATGTTGCAATCCCACCCACACCCCGCGAGCACCATCCTCGGCGACCGCCAGCGGCTTGATGCCATTCAATCGCGAGGTGTGTTTGCGAACGACCTGTCCCTTGCGATTGAGACGCTCGACCACGCCAGTATTGGCAGTCAGCCACACGCCGCCATCGGCCGCCGGCGCAACGCCGCGATACAGCTCACCGGACAGGCCGCCGTCACTGCGCGCGAATAACGCAAGCCGCCGCCAGTCCGAACGCAGGTACGCCAACCCGACGCCGATCACCGGCATCCACAACGCGCCGTCGGCCTGCAGGTGCAAGGTCGGGACGGATTTGCTCTGCATGGCCGACGGCGGCGTGACCAGTAGCGGGATGCCGTCGCGCCCCACGCGCCACAAGCCGCGTCGGCCTCCGAGCCACAACGAGCCATCACGATCGCGCACCAGCGCCAGCAGCACATTGGGCATGGCGAACATTGGCGACCATGCGGGCTGCGTCCAGCGTCCATGTTGATCGCGGCGCCACACACCAGCGCCCGTGCCTACCCACACATCGTTGGCGACCAGTGAGACCGATTGCACAGCCGGCTCTACCGCCGCGCCCGGCAAGTCGACACGCGCCATCGTGCGACCGTCCCAGCGTGCCAGCCCGGCGTCGGTGCCAATCCACAACACGTTGTCGCGATCGACGGTCATCGACCAGACGGTTGCGGACGGCAGGCTGGCGAGGTCACCGTCGCGCGGCATGAATCGCGTGATCCGACCGGCGCGATCCAGGCGATGCAGTCCACCCTGGTAGGTGCCGAACCAGACCTCGTTGCCGCGGTTGGCGATGGTGAAGATGTCATCACTGCCGATCCGCGGATGCGTGGCCATCACGTAATGGGTGAAGCGCTGCCGCGTGGCATCGAGCATGCTCAGGCCGCCGCCCTCGGTCGCGACCCAGATCCGGTCCTGCGCATCCACATGCAATGCCTGCACGTTATTGCCGGGCAACGCATTCGCATCGCCGGGCGCGTGGCGCCAGATGCGGAAGCCGACGCCGTCGTAACGCGCCAGGCCATCACCGGTTGCGATCCATAGATAACCGGCACGATCGCGGGTGATGCTGTTGATGCGGGTCGAGGGCAGTCCTTCGTCAACGCCAAGGATTCGGAACCGGGGTGTTTCCGGCACGCCGGCGGTCGCGGAGGAACACCACACCAACGGCAACGCGAACAACAGCGCGCCCAACACAAGCATCTTCATGCGCAACATGGATCCCTCCGGCGCTTCGCGAGCCCTATCCCTGGCCCGCGTCGATGGTCGCAACGCAGCGTTGCGTATGCAAGCCGTTCATTTCCGCATGTGGGCCGGGCATGTTCAGCCGCTGCGCCCTAGAATCCGGCCATGTCCTTATTCCCCCCCGCCCGACGCGTTTCGCTGACTGCCGTGTTCGCACTGGTTTGTGGCGCAGCGTTCGCCGCCGAGCCGGTGCGTTACGCGCTGGACCCGGTGCACACACGGGTCATGTTCGCGGTACAGCACGCGGGGTTCTCCAACGCCATCGGCACGGTGTCGGGCAGTACCGGCACGCTGCTGTTCGATCCGGAGGATTGGAGCGTTGCCAGTGTCGAGGTCAGCGTGCCGATGACGCGACTCGACCTTGGCGATGCGAAATGGAACAAGGCCGCGCTGGCCAACAATTTGCTGGATGGCGACGATCATCCCGTCGCGACGTTCGTTTCGACGCGCGTCGAACCCATCGATGCACAGCACGCGTCGGTCTACGGCATGCTGACCCTGCACGGCGTCGGAAACGAAGTGAAGCTGGAGGTGACCCTGAATGCACTGAAGCGGCACCCATTGCCGCCGTTCCGCCGCACGGCGGGTTTTTCCGCGACAGCGACGCTGAGCCGCAAGGCGTTCGGCATCGATGCGTGGCCCAGCGTGATCGGCGACAGTGTCGAGTTGCGCATCGAAGCCGAAGCG
>JAYTAY010000484.1:0-2521 GCA_043737255.1 Luteimonas sp. | reverse complement strand
CGCCCCATGGGCGCGATGGGCTTTACCGGTAACGCCTCATCGCGCCCATGGGGCGCTCCTACAACAGCGGGGCAATCAGGCGCCGGTGGTCGGCTTGGCCGCGGCTTCTGCCGCCATCTTGTCCAGCGCAGCGCGCATTTCCGCGGGTGGCATGTAGCCGGGCAGCTGCGCGCCATCGCTGTTGATCAGCATCGGCGTCCCGGTCAGGCCTATGCGCTGGCCGAGGTCGTACTGCATCGTCACCGGGTTGGTGCAGTCCTTCATGCCGATGTTCCTGCCGGCCTTGGCATCGGTCAGCGCCTTCTTGCGATCAGTCGAACACCAGACCGCGATCATTTTCTTGTGGTCGGGGCTGCCCAGGCCCATGCGCGGGAACGCCAGGTATTCGATGGCAATGCCGCGCTTGTTGTACTCGGCGATGTCGCTGTGCAGTTTCTGGCAGTAGCCGCATTCGATGTCGGTGAACACGCTGAGTGTGTACTTGGGGTCCGGTGGCGCGAAGATGATGCGATCACTGGCCGGCACGGTCTTCAGCAACTCGCGGCGCAAGCTGCCTAGGCTGGCCTGGCTGAGGTCTGTTCTGGTGGTGTTGTCGTACAGGTTGCCCTGCATCAGGTAGCGGCCGTCGTCGGAGACATACAGCGTCTGGCCGGCGACGATGACTTCGCGAAACCCCGGCATTGGCGCGGCGCCGACGCGATCGATGCGGACCTGCGCATTGAGTTTGCGGATCGCCTCCACGGCGCGGGCATCCGGCGTTCCGGCAACGGTGGTCGGCGCGGGTGACGTGCTTGCGGCCGCAACCCTGGCCTCGGCGCCCGGTTTGGCGGCGACCGCCGGCGATGGGGACTGCGCACAGGCCGACAGGCTGACTGCGCCCAGTAGCGAGGCGATGACGAGACGTTTCATTTGGAAGTCCTGAAAGGCAGTCGGCAATGGACCGCGTGGAGGTGTGTTGGTTCAAGCGTGGGCAAGTGCCGCGCTGGCGAAGGATTCTCGCATACGGTTGGAAAACGCCCGGTTACCGAAAGCAGGGGTTCTTGCAGGAGCGCACCTGGGCGCGATGAGCGTTACCTGTAGAGCCTCACCGCGCCCAGGTGCGCTCCTGCAACCGGAGGAAGTCCCCATGGGACAGAGACATCGTGCTTTCAGCCTCTTGGATGATGTTTCGCATGCAACTGCTTCAGCTGCTCGCGCGCGACCAGCGTGTAGATCTGCGTGGTCGACAGCGAGCTGTGGCCCAGCAGCAATTGCAACACGCGCAGGTCGGCGCCGTGATTCAGCAGATGCGTGGCAAAACTGTGGCGCAGCCCATGCGGGCTGATCTTGGCCGGGTCGATCGCGGCGACGGCGGCGTAGCGTTTGACCAATTGCCAGAAGTGTTGCCGCGAGGGCGCTTCGCCGGTGCTGCCGACGAACAGCCACGTCACGCTGCGTTTGCCGAGGATCTGCGGACGGGCCTGCGCCAGATAGCGTTCCAGCCAGTGTTGCGCTTCCTCACCCAGCGGCACCAGCCGCTCCTTGCCGCCCTTGCCGGTGACGCGAATGACGCCCTGGCGAAGATTGACCGCGGTCGCGGCCAGCGTGACCAGTTCACTGACGCGCAAACCGGCGGCATACATCAACTCGAACATGGCCCGGTCGCGCAGCCCCAGCGGCGTTTCGATATCGGGCGCGGCGAGCAGTGCCTCGATTTGGCTTTCCGGCAGCGCCTTGGGCAGCGAACGCGGGAGCTTGGGCGGATCGAGCAACGCGGTGGGATCGTCGGTGCGGATTCCGCGCCTGACGCTCTGTGCGTAGAAGGCGCGCAGCGAGGACAGCAGGCGCGCATTGCTGCGCGGGGAATAGCCTTGGTGCGTGCGCTGCATGAAGTAATCAAACAACACACCACGGTCGGCACTGGCGAGACCGCCGCCATGCGCATTGCGCCAACGCGCGAAACCTTCGAGGTCGCGGCGATAACTGTCGAGCGTGGCGCGCGCCAAGCCGCTCTCGGCCCAGGTCGCGTCGATGAAGCCGGCGATCGCGGCCGCGTCGGGGTCCGGAACATCGGGTGCGCGCGTCGCCAGCAGTCGGCGTTCGGCAGGCGTGGTGGCTGGCATGGTGCGAGCGTAGCCCGGGTGGAGCCGATGGCGATACCAGGAGTTCTTTCATCCCGTTCCTTGCAAAGCCCGGGTATCGCCTATGGCTCCACCCGGTCTACGTTTTTGCAGTTTGGGTTTTTGATTGCTCGCTTATCCTTTGGCGATGAATACAACCGGCACTTCAAAGCCCGCTGCACTGATTGGATGGCGCCTGCTCGCGCTGTTCTACGACCTGTGGCCCGCCGCGGCACTGTGGATGGCGGTTGCGGCGTTGTTTTTGCTGGCCAACAACAACACACCGCTCGCGGCCTTCAGCGCCGGCCAGATCGCGCTGTGGTGCGTGTGTTGGCTGGTCGCCGGCGGCTACGCGATCGTGAGCTGGCATCGCGGCGGCAGGACCCTGGGCATGCGTCCGTGGCGCTTGCGTGTGATAGGTC
>JAYTAY010000483.1:0-6010 GCA_043737255.1 Luteimonas sp. | reverse complement strand
GCAAGATCACCTCGGCAAAACATCTCGGCATCCAGGGCGGCAGCAACGGCGGTCTGCTCACCGGCAACATGCTGACGCAATACCCGGAGCTGTTCGGCGCGGTCGTGGTGCAGGTGCCGCTGCTCGACATGAAGCGCTACAACCATCTGCTCGCCGGCGCCTCGTGGATGGCCGAGTACGGCAATCCGGACAAGCCCGAGGAGTGGGCCTACATCCAGACGTTCTCGCCGTATCACCTGTTCGATGGCAAGAAGGACTATCCACCGACCTTGTTCACCACCTCCACGCGCGATGACCGCGTCCATCCTGCGCACGCGCGCAAGATGATGGCGAAGATGAGCGCAGCCGGTGAAGACGTGCGCTATTACGAAAACATCGAAGGTGGTCATGGCGGCGCGGCCAACAACCAGCAGGCGGCGCACATGACGGCGCTGGCGTATACGTTTTTGTGGCAGCAGTTGAGCAAATGAAGCACTCATTTCGTCATCTCCGCGAAGGCGGGGACCCAGCGACTTTGTTGTTGACGTTGTCTTTTTAACGCGAAAGCCAAAGCCACTGGGTCGCCGCCTTCGCGGGCGTGACGATTCATTCGATTCGGGAAACCTCCGTACTACATCCGGACCAACACATGAAACCCACCATTCTTCTTCTTGCCGCGACCGTCCTCATGACCAGCCTCACCAGCCAAGCCGCCACACCCGCCACTCCGCCCGATGTCGCCAGGAAAGCCCACGACGTCAAGGCCCCCCACGGCGCGGTACGCAACGACGAGTACTACTGGCTGCGCGACGACAAGCGCAAGAATCCGGAGATGCTCGCCTACCTCAATGCCGAGAACGCCTACGTCGATGCGACGATGGCGCCGCTGAAACCACTTGAAAACACGCTTTACGACGAGATCGTCGCGCGCATCAAGCAGGACGACAGCAGCGTGCCGTATCGCGATCGTGGCTACTGGTACTACAGCCGCTTCGCCACCGGCCAGGATTATCCGGTCCACGCGCGCCGCAAGGGCGAGATGAGCGGCGCCGAGGAAGTGCTGCTCGACGTCAACGTGATGGCCAAGGGCAAGGACTATTTCAGCGTCGGCGACTGGGACGTGACGCAGGACAACAGCATCCTTGCCTGGGCCGATGACGCCGTCGGCCGCCGCCAGTACGTGATCCGCTTCAAGAACCTGGCCACCGGCGAAACCTATGCCGATGCCATCCCCGGCGTCTCCGCGAACATGGTCTGGGCCGACGACAACAAGACCCTGTTCTATGTCGAGAACGATCCGGAAACGTTGCTGACCGTGCGCATAAAATCGCATGTGCTCGGTACCCCGGTGGTGCAGGACAAGCTGGTGTACGAGGAAAAAGACGACAGCTTCTATATGGGCGTCTCGCGCACGCGCGACGACAAGTTCATCTGCATCGGCGTCGGCAGCACGGTCTCCAGCGAGCTGCGTTGCGCGCCTGCGGCCGACCCGCAGGACTTCACCGTGTTGGCGCCACGCCAGCGCGACGTTGAATACGACGCGGAACACCACGGCGGCCGCTGGGTGATCCGCACCAACGCCGACGGCGCGAAGAACTTCAAGCTGATGACTGCCGCAGACGGTACGACTTCGCGCACGCAGTGGAAGGACTGGGTGGCGCATCGCGATGACGTGTTCATCGAAGGCTTCGAGTTGTTCGACACCTTCACCACCATCGCCGAGCGCTCCGAAGGACTGGAGCGCCTGCGCCTGCTGAAATCCGGCGACAAGGAAGATTTCGTCAAAGCCGATGAGCCGGCGTATTCGATGGGGCTGTCGATCAATTCCGAAGCCAACACGCCGTGGCTGCGCTACAGCTACACCTCGATGACCACGCCAAACACGACCTACGAAGTGAACACCGAGACCGGCGAGCGCAAGTTGCTCAAGCGCGAGCCGGTGCTCGGCGGTTACAACCAGGACAACTACGTTACCGAACGGGTCTGGGCGACCGCGCGTGATGGCGTCCAGATCCCGGTGTCGCTGGTCTACCGCAAGGGCTTCGAGAAAAACGGCAAGGCCGCGCTGCTGCAGTACGCCTACGGCAGCTATGGCTCGTCGATGGATCCGGGCTTCAGCCTGACCAATGTCAGCCTCCTCGATCGCGGCATGGTCTACGCCATCGCGCACATCCGCGGCGGCCAGGAAATGGGCCGCAAGTGGTACGAAGACGGCAAGCTGTTCAACAAGAAGAACACCTTCACCGACTTCATCGATGTCACCGACGCGCTGGTGAAGATGGGCTACGCCGCGCCGAAACGCGTCGCGGCGTTCGGCGGCAGCGCTGGCGGCCTGCTGATGGGCGCGATCGCCAACATGGCGCCGGAAAAATATCGCGTGATCCTGTCGCAGGTCCCGTTTGTCGACGTGGTGACGACGATGCTCGACCCGACCATCCCCTTGACCACCAACGAGTACGACGAGTGGGGCAATCCGGAAAAGAAAGACGCCTATGACTACATGCTGACCTATTCGCCGTACGACAACCTCAAGGCGCAGGCGTACCCGGCCACGTTCGTCGGCACCGGCCTATGGGATTCGCAGGTGCAGTACTGGGAGCCGGCCAAGTACGTCGCGCGTCTGCGTGACCTGAACACGTCGACGGCGCCAGTGCTGTTCCGCACCAACATGGACGCCGGCCATGGCGGCAAGTCGGGACGGTTCCGCCGGTATCGCGAGTTGTCGGAAATGTATGCGTTCTTGCTGGACCAGTTGCAAGTGGAAGCGCCCGCGGTCGCCGCGGAATAAGCTCTCTGTAGGAGCGCACCTGGGCGCGATGAGGCGTTACCGGGAAAGCCTCATCGCGCCCAGGTGCGCTCCTACAAAAACCGATCAACCAGGCGCGTCTGAATGAACACGCTCGACTTCGTTGCAGCCACACGCCGGGCTACACTGCACCCATGAAACAAAATCACATTGCAATCCTCATCGTGCTGACTGCTCTTTCGCTCTCCGCGTGCGGCAACAAGGGCCCTCTGGTGTCGGCGCAAAGGCCCGTGCCGGTCGAAGAAGCGATGCCGCCCATCGAATCGCCACCACCCACCGATCCGGCCGATCCTGCGCCAGCGGAAGAGATCGCGCCGCCCGCCGATGAAGAACCTGCGTCATCGACACCGGCCTGACCCGCAACGCGAAATGACCACGGCGATGGCACCCCACGCCAGCTTCAAGTTCAGCAAGATGCATGGCGCAGGCAACGACTTCGTCGTGCTGGACCTGCGTGGCAACGAACCACTCACCGCGCGTTTGTCCGCGAAGGCAGCGGGCCTCTGCCGGGCACTTGCCGACCGACGCACCGGCGCCGGCTGCGACCAGATCCTGACCATCGAACCGCCACGCAGCGCGGACGCGGTCGCCAGCTATCGCATCTGGAACAGCGATGGCTCGTCGTCGCAGCAATGCGGCAATGGCGCGCGCTGCGTGGCGGCGTGGTTGCTTCGCGATGGCGCAACGGCTTCGGCAACGTTTCTGCTCGACAGCCCAGCCGGCACGCATGCCATTGAAGCCCTGGGCGATGACCACTTTCGTATCGCGATGGGCGCGCCGCAGTTCGCACCGCAGGCGATTCCGCTGAGCGGCTTCACCGACGCGCAGGACCAGTACGCCATCGAGATTGATGGGGAGCCGTTTCGATTCGGCGCGGTGTCGATGGGGAATCCACATGCGGTGATCGAAGTGGTCGATGTCGACGCCGCGCGGGTGGAAACCCTCGGTCCACGCGTGCAACAAGACCCGACGTTTCCGGAGTCGGCCAACATCGGTTTTGCCGAAGTGATCGCGCGTGACCGCATCAAGCTGCGCGTGTACGAGCGCGGCGTCGGCGAAACTCTGGCCTGCGGCAGCGGTGCATGCGCAGCCGTGGCGGTCCTGGCCCGCCGTGGCCGCATCGACCGCGCGGTCACGGTATCGTTACCCGGCGGCGACTTGCGGATCGTCTGGCCGTACGACACCGCGCAGATCCTGATGTCAGGGCCAGCCGCATTCGTTTATGAGGGGGAATGGCTGCAATGAGCGATACATTCGACAAGGGCAACGCGTTCGACAAGGGCCCGGAAAAACTCGGCGCGCATGAAGTAGCCGCGTGGTTGCGTCGCCACCCGAAATTCCTGCAGCAGTTCCCGGACCTGTCGGTGAGCCTGATCGTGCCGCGCGAGGATGGCCCGGCCGCATCGCTTGCCAGCTATCAACTCGAAATATTGCGCGACAAGAATCGCGAATTGTCGCGACGCCTGCAGGAGCTGTCCGGCAACGCCCAGGACAACGAACGTCTCGCCGTGCGCACGCAACAGCTGACGCTCGCGCTGCTGAAACAGGACAACGCCGCCGATACGGTGCGCGCGATGGCGGCCACGTTGACCGAGGATTTCAACGGCGACCTGGTGCGCATCGTGCTGTTCGAGCCGATCGCCGGCCTGGACGATGTCGACTGGTTGCAGGTCGTGCCTGCCGACGACAAGACGCTGGCCGCGTTCCGCGACTGCCTGGTCGATGGTGAGCCGCTGTGCGGCCGCCTGCAACCGGACAAACAAGCGCTGCTGTATGGCGCGCGCGTGGACGAGGTGCAATCGAGCGCGCTGTTGCCGTTGCCGGGCTTGGGCCTGGTCGCGGTGGGCAGCCGCGAGCCGAATCGGTTTTATCCAGGTATGGGTACGCTGTTTTTGCGGATGATGGGTGAGGCGTTTGCGGTGGCTCTGCGCAGGTTCGATGGCTGACCGCGCAACTTCAGTGTGGGATCGTCATTACCAGCCGCATGGCTGGTAATGACGAGCGGGAGCAACGTCCGGTGATCGAAGAATTCCTGTCACACCTCCACGTCGAGCGGCGCATGTCGGTCCACACGCTGGATGCTTATCGTCGCGACCTCGGCGCATTGCAAGACTGGACTGAACAGCAGGGCGGCAGCGACATCACGACGTTGCCCACCGAGCAATTGCGTGCCTTCATCGCCGCCGAGCATCGCCGCAAGCTGTCGCCGAAAAGCCTGCAACGCCGCTTGTCTGCATGCCGCAGTTTCTACCAGTGGCTGCTCAAGCACGGCCGCATCGCCAGCAATCCCGCAGCCGTGATCCGCGCTCCCAAGGCGCCGCGAAAATTGCCGCAGGTACTCGATGCCGATGAAGCGGTGCGGCTGGTTGAAGTCCCCACCGACGTGCCATTGGGGTTGCGTGATCGCGCATTGCTGGAGCTGTTTTATTCGTCCGGATTGCGTCTGAGCGAATTGTGCGCATTGCGCTGGCGCGATCTCGATCTTGCTGATGGGCTAGTTACCGTTCTGGGCAAGGGCAGCAAGCAGCGCAGCGTCCCCGTCGGTTCGCATGCGCGCACCGCGTTGAGCGCATGGAAATGCGAACAGGCCTCCGCCAGCGATACGCCAGTATTTCCCGGCCGCGGCGGGCACCCCATCTCGCCGCGCGCGGTGCAACTGCGCCTGCGGCTGCTCGCGCAACGACAAGGCCTGTTCAAGCGCGTGCATCCGCATCTGTTGCGGCATTCCTTCGCCAGCCATGTGCTGGAATCCTCCGGCGACCTGCGCGGCGTGCAGGAGTTGCTCGGCCACGCCGACATCGCCACCACGCAGATCTACACGCATCTTGATTTCCAGCACCTGGCCAAGGTGTATGACGCGGCGCATCCGCGCGCCAAACGCAAGCCCTGACTGCATTTGTCCCACGGGGACTTCCTTTGGTCGTAGGAGCGCCCCATGGGTGCGATGGGGCCTTCCCGGTAACGCCCATCGCGCCCAGGTGCGCTCCTGCAGATGTCTCTTGCATCGGTGAATCGCCATCCCCATCCAGAGACTTCGCTCGAGGAGTTCGCATGGCCCCCAGCCACAATCCCAACATCTTCTACGCCACCACCATCGTCTCGGTGCGCCGCAACGGCCGCGTTGTAGTCGCCGGTGACGGCCAGGTCACGCTCGGCAACACGGTGATGAAATCGAACGCGCGCAAGGTGCGCAGGCTCGGCAAGGACGGGCAGGTACTGGCCGGT
>JAYTAY010000482.1:0-6012 GCA_043737255.1 Luteimonas sp. | reverse complement strand
TTACTGAGAAAGGCCCATCGCGCCCATGGGGCGCTCCTACCGATGCAATCAGAAGATATCGAACGCCTCTTCCTGCACGGGCGCCGTTCCCTCATCGCCGTAATCGACGTAGCTTTCCATCTTGTCGAGATCTTCGGCCTTGACGTATTCGACGATCCCGCCCGAACCCTCGGGCAGCAACTGGCCGCCTGCACCCACGCTGACCTTGACCATCCCGTCGGGAGGCACAAGCTCGGCGATCGGCACGTCCTTCAGCGCCACGCGCATGTAGTCGATCCAGATTGGAAGCGCCGCCTTGCCGCCGTATTCGCGATAGCCCAGCGAGACGTTGTTGTCGCGGCCCACCCAGACCGTCGTCACCAGGTTGCCGCCGGTGCCGGAGAACCAGGCATCGCGGTGATCGTTGGTCGACCCGGTCTTGCCGCCGATGTCCTCGCGGCCCAGCACCTTCGCCGCCGTGCCCGTACCGCGCTGGACCACGTCGCGCATCATCGAGACGATTTGATAAGCCACGCGTTCATCGATTGCGCGCGGCGCGATGACGGTGTTGGTTGGCAACGCGGCAGGCGCCGGTTTGGGCGTTGCGGTGGTCACGGCGCCCTTGGCGTCCTTCTTCAGCACAGCAGCGGGCGCGGTGGGACTCAGATCGAAACCATCAATCGTGCTCGATGCAACCGGCGTGTTGTCGACGCGCTGCGTGCAACCTCGGCATGCGGTGGGCGGGTTTTCCTTGAAGATCAGCTTGCCGCTGCGATCCTTGACCTCGTCGATGAACCACGGCGTGACGCGCGAACCTCCATTGGCGAACACCGCATACCCGCGTGCAATGTCGATCGGCGCCAGCGAGGGCGTGCCCAGCGAGATCGACAGATTGGGCGGTAATTGCGCCTCATCGAAGCCGAAATGGCTGATGTAACGACGTGCGTAGTCGACACCAATGGCATCCAGCAGCCGTACCGAAACCAGGTTGCGCGATTGCACCAGCGCCTCGCGCAAGCGGATCGGGCCGACGAAGCTGCCACTGTCGTTTTGTGGCCGCCAGACATGGTTGCGGCGGTCGCGGAACACCACCGGCGCATCCAGCACGATCGACGCAGGGTTGAAGCCACGCTCGAACGCCGCCGCGTAGATGAAGGGCTTGAAGCTGGAACCTGGCTGGCGACGGGCCTGCGTCGCGCGATTGAATTTCTGGCCGGCAAAGCTGAAACCACCCACCAGCGCGCGTAACGCGCCATTGTCCGGTTCCATCGACACCAGCGTGGACTGGCCGCGCGGCAACTGGTCGACCAGCCACTCGCCATCCTTCTCGCCGCGACGGATCCGCGCCACATCGCCGCGTTTGTACAGCGACGCAGGACTGCGTCCGGTCCAGCGAGCGGATGCCACCGGCAAGGTGATTTCGGTTGCGTCGGCCAGCACCACGACCGCGTTGCCGTCCTTGCTGGTCGAGGCCACGATTGCGGGCACCAGGCCCGCCTGCGTCGGCGTGGCATTCAATCGGGCCGCGATCGTGGCCGTGTCTTCGTCGGCGACAAGATCAAAATGCTGCTCGACCTTGCTCCAGCCGTGGCGGTGGTCGTAGGTGCGCAGACCATCGCGCACCGCCTGGTCGGCCGCCGCCTGCAACGTGGGATCGATGGTCGTGGTGACGTGATAACCCCTGGTCAACACGTCCCCGCCGAAGCGCGCGATCATTTCCTGGCGCACCATCTCGGCCACGTAAGGGGCATACACCTCGACCGGCCGCTCATGCGGGACGGCGTGCATGGACTCCGCCTTGGCCTGGTTGGCCTCGGCGACCGAAACGAAACCAAGCGCCGTCATCCTCTCGACGATGTAGTCGCGACGGATGCGGTTGCGGTCGGGATTGCTGATCGGATTGCCGCTGGAGGGAAATTTCGGCGTGCCCGCCAGCGTCGCGATCTCCCCAAGCGTGAGTTGGTTGAGGGTTTTGCCGTAGTAGTACTCCGCCGCGGCGCCAATGCCGTAGGTGCGATTGCCGAAGAAACTCTTGTTGAGATACAACTCGAAAATCACGTCCTTGGACAGCTCTCGCTCCATCTTCAGGGCCAGCAACATCTCGGCCAATTTGCGCGTGTAGCTGTATTCGGAGCTCAGAAAGAATTGGCGCGCCACCTGCTGGGTGATGGTGGAGCCACCGGGCACGCGCTTGTCCTTGGTGGTCGCCAATAACCAGATCGCGCGGCCGACACCCTTGTAATCGACGCCATGGTGCTCGTAGAAGCGCGCATCCTCGATCGAGATAAAGGCTTGCTTGACCGGATCCGGAACCTGCGAAATCTTGACCGGGTAACGTCGGCTTTCACCGAACAGAGCCATCAGACGGCCGTCGTTGGCGTAGACGTACAGCGGCTCCTGCAACTCGACCTTGCGCAGCGACTGGACCTCCGGCAGCTTCGAGGAAACTACGAAAAAGAGGGTGCCCGCAGACAGCACACCCAGCAGGATGACCCCAGCAGACAGGATCAGTCCCCAGCGGAGGAAACGTCGAAAACGGGACATTGAGACGAGAATTCCGTTTGCAGGTGTTGTGGCCGCGGAGTATAGAGGGACGGGGGAAAGCACCGGCGACCGTCCAAAGGGGTTTTGGACGCTGCCGAGGCGATATCGGTCACAGGTCGAGCAATCCGCGGGAGGGGGGGATTGCCAGACTGTGAAAAGTCCGTTATTTAATGTACATACGCACCATGTGCTCGTAACCGCCCGTGGGAAGGGGAGAAACCGTGGGTCTTGTCACAAAAGCTCAGCCGCCGTTGATCGGCGTCGATATCAGCTCGACCGCCGTCAAGCTCATCCAGTTGTCGCGCGCCGGGGATCGTTACCGTGTGGAGCACTACGCGGTCGAACCGCTGCCGCCCAACGCGGTGGTCGAAAAGAACCTGGTCGAAGTGGAAGCGGTCGCCGAAGCCATCCGTCGGGCGGTCAGCCGCTCTGGGACCAAGGCCAAGCACGCTGCCGCCGCCGTGGCGGGATCGTCGGTAATCACCAAGATCATTCCGATGCCTGCGGGGCTGGACGACGACGACCTCGAAGCACAGATCGAGCTGGAAGCGGTCAATTACATCCCGTACCCGATCGAGGAAGTAAATCTCGATTTCGAGGTGCTTGGCCCAATGCCCAACAGTCCTGACATGGTGCAGGTGTTGCTGGTGGCGTCGCGATCCGAAAACGTTGAAACGCGGCAATCGGCGCTGGAACTCGGCGGCTTGTCCGCGCGGGTGATGGATGTCGAGGCCTTCGCCATCGAAAATGCCTTCGCCCTGATGGCCATGCATCTCAATACGCCGCGCGATGGCATCGTCGCGCTGGTCGATATCGGCGCCACCATGACCACGCTGAACGTGTTGCGCAATGGGCGCAGCCTGTACACGCGCGAGCAGGTTTTTGGTGGCAAGCAGCTGACTGACGAAGTGATGCGGCGCTATGGACTGAGTTACGAAGAGGCAGGCCTCGCCAAGCGTCAAGGAGGGCTACCTGAAAGTTACGAAGTCGAAGTGCTGGAACCGTTCAAGGAAGCGATGGTGCAACAGGTCAGTCGCCTGCTGCAGTTCTTCTATGCGGGCAGCGAATACAACCGCGTCGACCAGATCGTGCTGGCGGGTGGTTGCGCATCGATCTCCGGCGTCTCCGAACTGCTGGAAGAGCAGCTTGGCGTGCCCTCGATCGTGGCCAACCCGTTGGCGCACATGACCCTGGGGCCGCGCGTGCAGGCGCATGCACTGGCCCAGGATGCGCCGGCATTGATGATTGCCTGCGGACTGGCCTTGAGGAGCTTTGACTGATGGCCAGAATCAATCTATTGCCGTGGCGCGTAGAACGTCGCAAGCAGCGGCAACAAGAGTTCTACATGATGTTGGGGCTGTCCGCGCTTGCGGCGGCGTTGTTCTCGTTTTTCATCATCGCGTACTTCAGCGGCCAGATCAGCGGCCAGAACGATCGCAACGCCTATCTCCAGGGCGAGATCGACCTGGTTCAAAAGCAGATCGAAGAGATCAAGCTCCTCGACGAGAAAAAAGCGAAATTGCTCGCCCGCAAGGCGGTCATCGAGAAGCTGCAGGTCAATCGCTACCAGATGGTGCATCTGTTCGATTCGCTGGTGCGGACCATCCCGGACGGCGTCGTGCTGACCTCGATCAAGCAGGAAGGCGAATTGCTGACACTCGCCGGACGCTCGCAGTCGAACACGCGCGTCGCAACCTACTTGCGCAACCTGGAGGGGTCGGGCTGGATGACCAATCCGGATGTCACCGTGATCGAAGCCAAGAGTGCGACCGATGACAAGACGCCCGCCGCGGCTCTCGTCACTGCCGGCAATACGCTGCCCTATGTGTTCACGCTGCAAGTAACACTGGCCAACCCCAATGCACCGAAGGAAGGCGCCACGGTTGCGCCGGGTGTGACGCCGACACCTGCTGTCGTCCCCGCACCCGTGACACCGGCCGCCGCGCCTGTATCGGGAGGAGCCACATCGTGAGCCAGAAAAAAATCTCGCTGAAGGAACTGGATTTCAACAACATGGGCTCTTGGCCGCAACAGGCCAAGCTGGGCTTTTGCGTCATCGTGGCGCTGTTGATCATTTTCTTATCCTACTGGTTCTTCGTCCGCGGCAAACGTGAAGAACTGGCCGGGCTCGAAAGAACGGAAACAGACTTGCGCGCCACGTTCGAGGAGAAGCAGGGCCAGGCTGCAAATCTCGAGCCGTTGAAGCTGCAGCTCGCGCAAATGGAACAGGCATTGCAACAGATGCTGCGACAGTTGCCGAGCAAGACCGAGATGCCCGACCTGATCGTTGATATTTCGCAAACTGCGCTTGCAACCGGTATCCAGAACGAGTTGTTCCAGCCAGGCCCGGAGACGCCGCAAGAGTTCTACGCGGAAAAACCGATCGAGTTGGCCATGGTCGGCACGTACCACCAGTTCGGGGCATTTGTCAGCGGCGTGGCCTCCTTGCCGCGCGTGGTGATCATGACGATGCACGACATTTCGCTTGAACCCAAGGACAAAACCGCGTCCATCACGCCGGACAGCAGTCTGGAGCTGAAGGGGACGGTCAAGACCTATCGTTATCTCGATGAGAGTGACGTGCCCGCCGTGCCGGCTGACGGTACGACCCCCGCAGCAACGCCTGCGCCCGCAGCGGGAGGCATATGATGCGCCAGCATCCCGATAAGCTTCAGCTGCTGAAATTCGTCATGGTTAGCGCAGCCGTCTTCGTCAGCAGCGGTTGTGGACGCAGCATCACCAGTGAACCCGGCAAAGCACCTAACCTTGAGAAGTGGGTGGCCGAGGTCAAGAGCCGCGCGGCGCCGCCCATCGAAGTCATACCTCTGATGCAGCAATTCGAGACTTTTGAATACGCGGCGCAGAGTCTTCGTGATCCTTTCAGCGATGCGTTCGCCACGGACAGTGGTGGCAGTGGCCCACGGCCGAATTCCGACCGGCGTCGGCAGCCACTGGAACAATTTCCATTGGACAGCCTGGATATGGTGGGGACATTGGGCCGCGGCGGCGGCTTGGTCGGATTGGTGATGTCGCCGGACAAAGTGACTCACCGGGTTCGTCCAGGGGTGTATTTGGGGCAAAGCGACGGTCGCGTGACTGCGGTTTACGAGGACCGAATCGAGATCGTCGAACTGGTGCCGGACGGTGCGGGGGGATGGCTGGAACGGCCGGCCACCGTGGCGCTGGAAAATCAATAAGTAGGGGAACACTAATGACCTTGTTCAACGCTGACCGTCGACACATTGCACGACGTCCTAATGCACGGTATGCAGCCGTTGCGGGCCTTGCCTGCGGGCTGTTCGCGGCTGTGGCCAGTGTCCAGGCCAGCGGGTCGGCTGCGATCTCGTTGCTGCCCATGGTCGCGCAATCGACAGGCGCCTACGCCACCGATCCCGCCAAACGACCGCCGTCCGCAGTCACGGTCTCCAATATCGACTTCAAGCGGGGCGAGGGTGGCTCGGGCCGGTTGATCGTTCGGTTCAGCGGCGA
>JAYTAY010000481.1:0-2528 GCA_043737255.1 Luteimonas sp. | reverse complement strand
CCTCGACGCGATCCGGCGCTTCGCCGTGGCCGCGCTGCGCCGCGAGCAGAACGGCGATCTCGCCGCGTTCGGTGTCAGCTTCGACGTGTACTTCCTCGAATCGTCGCTGTACGCCGATTACAAGGTCGAGGAAACCGTGCGCGGGCTGATCGCCCACGGCCACACCTACGAGGAAGGCGGCGCGTTGTGGCTGCGCAGCACCGATTACGGCGACGACAAGGACCGCGTGATGCGCAAGTCCGACGGCAGCTACACGTATTTCGTGCCGGACGTGGCCTATCACCTGAGCAAGTGGCAGCGCGGTTACACGCGCGCGATCACCGAACTCGGCGCCGACCACCACGGCTCGCTGATGCGGGTGAAGGCGGGCCTGCAGGCGCTCGACATGGGCATACCAGCCGGCTATCCCGAATATGTGCTGCACCAGATGGTGACGGTGATGCGCGGCGGCGAGGAAGTAAAACTCAGCAAGCGCGCCGGCAGTTACCTGACGCTGCGCGACCTGATCGAGGAAGCCGGGCGCGATGCCACGCGCTGGTTCCTGATCGCGCGCAAACCCGATTCGCAACTGACTTTCGACATCGACCTCGCACGTTCGCAAAGCAACGACAACCCGGTGTTCTACGTGCAGTACGCGCATGCCCGCGTCTGTAGCCTGCTGCGGCAGGCCGTCGAGAAGGGCTACCGCTTCGATCGCGAGCACGGGCTGGCTCACCTGAATCTGCTGAACGACGACACGACACAGGCATTGATCGTCGAGTTATCGCGTTATCCGCAAGTGGTAGAGGCCGCTGCCGATACACTGGAGCCGCACACCATCGCCCAATACCTGCGCGAACTCGCGCATGCCTTCCACACCTGTTACCACGCGCAACCAATTCTGGTGGAAGATGCAGCGATGCGCGATGCGCGGCTGGCGTTAAGCGTGGCGACGGGCCAGGTGTTGAAGAATGGACTGGATTTGTTGGGCGTGAGCGCTCCGGAGACGATGTAGATGGCGGCACGACGCGGCAAGTCGCAAGCGCGACGCAATAGCGGCAACGGCAACGGCTTGCCCGGCTGGGCATGGTTGATCCTGGGATTGTTGCTCGGCATCGGCGTGCTGCTTGCGGCGCCGAAATTCCTGAAGTCCGATGGCGATGGCTTCTTCCGCCCGCGTGCGAATCCGGATGCGCGGCCCGTCGGCGGCACGGTCACCGGGGAAGACGAGATGCTGGTGCCCGAAGGTGACGGCGAGCCGAAACCCGTGGCAAAGGACGACACGTCGCCGAAGGAACCCGACTTTGATTTCTACACCGTGCTGCCCGGTGAAGAAGTCGCAATGACCGATGCGCAACTCGCGGCCACCGCGCGCGAGGAGCGTGAGCGCCAGGCACGGACGCAAAGTGTGCAGCAAGCGCAACAGCAAGCCGCGCAAGCTGCGATTGCAGCAGCTTCCGGTTCCACGTTGCCGCCGCCGATCGCGACCGACTCGACGCCAATTTCCAGTACATCGACAATGGCCGCTGCGCCAACGACGACCCCTGCGGCCAGCGCGACGACAGAAGCACGCTACATCCTGCAAGCCGGCGCATTCGGCGCATCGGGCGATGCGGAAGAGCTCAAGGCCAAGATCGCCCTCCTCGGCCTCGGCGCACGCGTCGAGTCGGCCAACATCAACGGCAAGACCATGTATCGCGTACGCATGGGCCCATACGGCACCGCCTCCGAACTCGCCGAGGCCAAGGCCAAGCTCGGCAGCAACGGCTTGCCGGCGATGGCGATTCGCGCGAAATAGAAAAGCGTAGCCCGGGTGGAGCCGAAGGCGATACCCGGGGCGTTTTAGTGATCGGAACGAAGAGCCCCGGGTATCGCTACGCTCCACCCGGGCTACGCGAAACGTGCCGTCGCGGCGTGTGAGAAGCTTCGGCGGCACAATGTCTTCCCGAGAAGGGGAAGCCCCATGGCCATCGAAGCCGCACTGATCAAACCCGTTGTCGATGCACTGATGGGCCTGTTTCGCCAAGGCGACAACGTGCGCCTGAAACGCAACGCCGAGGCGGCGCTGCGCGAGGCCATTCGCGAACTGCTGCTGGCCAATCCCAATGAAAGCAAGGCCGAAGCACGCATCGCCATCGCCAAGGCGGCTGGCATTTTTTCAGAAGACGTGATGCTGGCCGAGGACATGCTGAAGAAGCATCGCGCGACGGCCTCCCGCACGCGCGGGAAGACGGCGACTGGCCGCAAGCGCAAGCCTGTTGATGCCACTTCCTCAGCAGACAAATCGGCCGCCAGGAAAATTGTGAAGCCGGTTGCGAAGAAATCCGCGAAAAAAACTTGATTGGTCCAGATCACTCCACGCATATCCCGGAACGACATCGCTTCATGTAGCAGCGCCCCATCAGCGCGATGAGCGTTACCGGTAGAGCCATCGCGACCATGGGGCGCTCCTACAAAAGCCGGCATGCACTTAGAATCCAGACATGACCAAGACCGTACTGATCACCGGCGCGACCTCGGGTTTCGGCGCCGCCGCCGTCAAGCGTTTC
>JAYTAY010000480.1:0-2531 GCA_043737255.1 Luteimonas sp. | reverse complement strand
AAAAGTAGCGCCCCATCCAGTCATTGGAGGCAGCGGTCTCGAAGGGATACATCAGCTCGCGGTGGCAGAAAATATGCACGAACAGTTTGCCGCCGGGCTTGAGCCACGAGGCGATGCGCGACAGCAACACTTCGTAATTGCGCATGTGCTCGAACATCTCGATCGAGACCACGCGGTCGAACTGTGTCTCGTCGAGCCGCAACGTATTGACGTCATGGGTGATGACGCTGACGTTGCCGAGGTCGCGCGCGCGGCATTGCGCTTCGATGAATTCGCGCTGCGGGCGTGAGTTGGACACGGCGGTGATCCGCGATTGTGGATAACGCTCGGCCATCCACAGCGTCAATGATCCCCAACCACAGCCCAGCTCCAGAATGTTCTGGCCGTTGCGGAGTTCTGCGCGTTCGCCGTAGATTGCCAGCATGCATTCTTCGGCGGCATCGAGATCCGGCGTGGTGTCATCCCAGTAACCCGCGCTGTATTTCAGTCGCTTGCCCAGCGACAACTCGAAGAAACGCGGCGGCAGTTCATAGTGCTGTGCGTTGGCGGCATCGGTTTCGATGGCGATTGCGCTGCCCCGCAACTCGTCCAGCAAGTCGCGGAAACGCGCCCATGAACCTTCAACATCACCGGCGCGTTCATCGCGAAGGCGTTGCGTGCACAGCTGGCGGATGCCATGACGCAGCAGTGCATCCGGCACCAATCCGCGCTCGGCCATGGCGGTGGTGAAACTCTCGCGTTGTAGCGCGGTTTGCGTCGAAGCGAGTGCGGCACCGCTTGGCGCGGTTGGCGTGGTCTTGGAGGTCATGGCGAAAGTTCCGAAGGTTGCATGTGCAGGTGCGGCGCGGATTGCTGGCGGCTCGCGACGAAAACCACTAGCGGAAAGGCGATGGCCCAAGAAATAGAAAGGATGCTCAACGTCGCCGCTAGTGGTTGCGCAAGTTCCACAGCCTGCCACGCGCGCGCGGCCGCGTAGTACGACAACGGTGCAACGATGGCGCCGAGCAAGGCGGCGAGCCACAAGCGCGTTTGCAGGAACGACAGGGAATGGTGCAGCGTCAGCCCCAGGCTGGCCCACAACGCCACGATCCACATCGGCGCCAGTTGCGGCAACAAAGCAGGCGACGCATAGCGCACCAGCCCGGTCGCAGCGAGCATCGAGTCGCACACGAAGCCGATCGCAGCGCAGGTCACAACTGCCCACACATCCTTCCGGATCGCGTGGCTGCCGTGCATCTGCAACGCCGCGAACACGCACACACCGACCGGTCCCGCCCAGCCGTAACCACGCGCCGCGCCGCCGACGGCGAGCAGCCATGCCAATTGCGAAGCGATGGCATTGCCGAGGTTGTTCATGCGGCGAGCGATGGCGAGAATTGCGGCGGCCTGGCGCCTGGCTTGACCAGCAAAAGCTGGACGTCGCCGATCGAACGTTCGCGGAAGCCGCCTTCGCAGTAGGCCAGATAGAACTCCCACATACGTGCGAAGCGTTGGTCGTAGCCAAGTTCGCGCACCTCCGGCAACCGCGCCATGAAGCGTCCCCGCCACGCCTTGAGTGTCAGCGCATAGCTGGGGCCGATGTCCTCGAGGTTGAACAGGCGCAGGTCGCTGCTGCGCGCAAGTGCGCTGTGCATCGCCTGGTTGCAGGGGATGAAGCTGCCGGGAAAGATGTGACGCTTGATGAAATCAACCGAGTGCAGTGCCTGTTTGTAACGACGGTCTTCGATGGTGATGGCCTGGATCAAGGCCATGCCGTCGTCTTTCAGCAGCGTGCCGACCTTGCGGAAATAGGCGTCGAGATATTGATGGCCAATGGCTTCGATCATCTCGATCGAAACGACGCGATCGTAAGTGCCATGCAGGTCGCGGTAATCCTCCAGCAGCACCGTGATCCGGTCGCACAGCCCGGCGGCGGCAATGCGTTCGTTGGCCAGAGCGAACTGCTCCTTGGAAATCGTGGTGGTGGTCACCCGGCAGCCATATTTTCCGGCCGCATGCAGGGCAAAACCGCCCCAGCCGGTGCCGATTTCGACGACATGATGTTCGGGGCGCAAGCCGAGTTTCTGGCAGATGCGATCAAGCTTGCGCGTGGAAGCGACTTCCAGCGATTCATCATCTGACTCGAAGATCGCCGACGAGTACATCAGGTTGTCGTCGAGGAACAATCGATACAAGGCATTGCCGAGATCGTAATGCGCGGCGATGTTGCGGCGGCTGCCGGCGCGCGTGTTGCGGGTCAGCGCGTGCACGCCGCGCATCGCTAATGCGCCGAGGCGCGCCAGGCCGGTTTCCATTGCATCGAGACGGTCGCGATTGCGCACCAGGATGCGGACCAGTGACACCAGGTCGTCACATTCCCACAAGCCATCCATGTACGCCTCACCCGCGCCGACGCTGCCGTTGAGCGCAACCTGCCGGTAGAAATCGGGATCGCTGACGCTGACCCGCGCGTGCAACGTGTCCTGATCGTTGGCAGCTGGTTGCCCGATCTCGGTGACGCCGATCGCGTCCTCGAACACGAGCCGGCAGTC
>JAYTAY010000479.1:0-6034 GCA_043737255.1 Luteimonas sp. | reverse complement strand
ACGTGGAACAAGGCCGAATCAGGGCGGCATCTTGATACTCTCCAGCTCGTGGGTTCGGCCTCCCGGCTGCTATACTTCACGCACCTATATCTAGTGTGTCCGGTGACTGCATTTGCAGCCGCCCCGTGGAGCTCCGAGCCGCATGACTGAAAGTACCGACACAAGCCTTCCCGTCCCGAACCTCAACTACGACTCCAGCAAAATCACCGTACTGCGCGGCCTTGAAGCCGTCCGCAAGCGTCCGGGCATGTACATCGGCGATGTACACGACGGCACCGGCTTGCATCATATGGTGTTCGAAGTGGTCGACAACGCCATCGACGAAGCTCTGGCCGGCCATGCCGACGATGTCATCGTTACCTTGCTGGAGGACGGCTCGGTCGCCGTCTCCGATAACGGCCGTGGTATTCCCGTCGATACGCACAAGGAAGAGGGCGTCTCCGCGGCCGAGGTCATCATGACCGTGCTGCATGCCGGCGGTAAGTTCGATGACAACAGCTACAAGGTCTCAGGCGGGCTGCACGGCGTTGGCGTGTCCGTTGTCAATGCACTGTCGGAACACTTGTGGCTGGATATCTGGCGCGATGGCGGGCATTACCAGCAGGAATACGCACTGGGCGAGCCGCTGTATCCGCTCAAGCAGGTGAGTGATTCTGTCAAGCGCGGCACGCTGCTGCGCTTCAAGCCGGCGGTGACCATCTTCTCCGACACCGAATTCCATTACGACATCCTGGCCAAGCGCCTGCGCGAATTGTCGTTCCTCAACTCGGGCGTCAAGATCACGTTGATCGACGAGCGCGGCGAGGGCAAGCGCGACGTGTTCGAGTACGAAGGCGGCATCCGCTCGTTCGTCGAGCACCTGGCGCAGCTCAAGACCCCGTTGCACCCCAACGTGATCTCGGTATCGGGAGAAATGAACGGCATCACCGTCGACGTCGCCCTGCAGTGGACCGACAGCTACCAGGAAACGATGTTCTGCTTCACCAATAACATCCCGCAGAAGGACGGCGGCACGCATCTGATCGGCTTCCGCGCAGCGCTCACGCGCACGCTGTCGAACTACATCGAGCAGAACGGCATTGCCAAGCAAGCCAAGATCACGCTGTCGGGCGATGACATGCGCGAAGGCATGATCGCGGTGTTGTCGGTCAAGGTGCCGGATCCAAGTTTCTCTTCGCAAACCAAGGAGAAACTGGTCAGTTCCGACGTGAGGCCGGTTGTTGAGACCACGTTCGGCGCACGTTTGCAGGAGTTCCTGCAAGAACACCCCAATGAAGCCCGTGCCATCGCTGGCAAGATCGTCGATGCCGCGCGCGCCCGCGAAGCCGCCCGCAAGGCCCGTGACCTGACCCGCCGCAAGGGCGCACTCGACATTGCAGGCTTGCCCGGCAAGCTCGCCGACTGCCAGGAAAAAGATCCGGCCAAGTCGGAGTTGTTCATCGTCGAGGGCGATTCGGCCGGTGGCTCGGCCAAACAGGGCCGCAACCGCAAGACCCAGGCGATCCTGCCGCTCAAGGGCAAGATCCTTAACGTCGAGCGTGCGCGCTTCGACCGCATGCTCGCCAGCGCCGAGGTCGGCACGCTGATCACTGCGCTGGGCACCGGCATCGGCAAGGACGAGTACAACCCGGACAAGCTGCGCTACCACCGCATCATCCTGATGACCGATGCCGACGTCGACGGCAGCCACATCCGTACCCTGCTGCTGACCTTCTTCTACCGGCAGATGCCGGAGCTGATCGAGCGCGGCCACATTTACATCGGCCTGCCGCCGCTTTACAAGATCAAGCAGGGCAAGCAGGAGACCTATCTCAAGGATGATGCCGCCCTCAACGCCTACCTGGCCGGCAACGCGGTCGAGAATGCGTCGCTGATCCCGGCCGAAGACGAGCCGGCGATTACCGGTGCCGCGCTGGAGAAGTTGCTGCTGGTGTTCGCCAATGCGCGCGATGCGATTGTGCGCAACGCGCATCGCTACGATCCGATCCTGCTCGAGTCGCTGATCGACTTCACGCCGCTCGATGCCGCGCACCTGAGCGAGAACATCGACGAGCGCCATGAACTCGATGCGCTCGAGCTGCGCTTGAATCGTGGCGGAATCGGCAGCGCGCGTTACGCATTGACGCTGCAACCGGCCAACGAACAACGTCCGGCGGTCTTGCTGTCCACGCGCAAACACATGGGCGAGGAGTTGACCCAGATCTTGTCGATTTCAGCGTTCGAGACCGGCGAATTGCGCCCGTTGCGCGAGGCGGCTGCAGCTCTGCACGGCTTGGTCCGCGAAGGCGCACGCATCGTCCGCGGCGGCAAATCGCAACCGGTCGCCAGTTTTGCCGACGCACACGCGTGGCTGTTTGAGGAAGCCAAGAAGGGCCGCATGATCCAGCGCTTCAAGGGTCTGGGTGAAATGAATCCGGAACAGTTGTGGGAGACCACGGTCAATCCGGAGACGCGGCGTCTGCTGCAGGTGCGGATCGAGGACGCCGTCGCCGCCGACCAGATCTTCAGCACGCTGATGGGCGATGTTGTTGAACCGCGGCGCGAGTTCATCGAGCAAAACGCACTTAAAGTCGCCAACCTCGACGTTTGACCGCCGCGTGCGGCGCAGCCGTGCATGACCTTGCCAAGGACTCCATGGCGAAGTTTCGTCGAAGTGGTGGATGTCGTCGCCTGTTTGACTGGACTGCACATACGCGCGCGACCCCAATCCCGGATAGCGCACAGCGTCGTTCGGGAGTGGTTTCTCTCAAGCAGAGAAAAGTCCCGGTTGTCAGCAAGGTGATGGAAGGCATCTTTGTTCGAGCCCATAGAGATTTGGCTGTTTGCTCGGTTATGCAACGCCCCGGATCAGCCTTTCGGGTCCATTCCAGCCAACTCCTCGGCCATTTCTTGGCTGAACGCTTGTCCACATCCGCCACCCTCCGATGGGCCGGGTTGACGTGGCCTTCAGCACACTTCGCATACATATGCCTTCTCAACCGCCGAGGAAGCTCCCAATGAAATCCCTAGTGCTTGGCCTGGCGATCGCGCTGGCCGTTTCGAGTTGTGCCACCACGACATCGCCCACCGGCCGCAGGCAGGTGGTGGGAGCCGTCTCCCAACAACAGTTGAACCAACTTGGCGCGCAGGCCTTTGCACAGATGAAGGCACAGAAGCCGCAGACCCGAGACGCCGGTCAAGCGGCGTATCTGCGTTGCGTGGTCAACGCAGTCGTCCGCGAATTGCCGGCCGGAGCACAGGGCGGCTGGGAAAGCGCCGTCTTCGTCGACAAGGAACCCAATGCGTTCGCGTTGCCGGGGGGCAAGGTCGGCGTCTACACCGGCATCTTCTCGGTCGCACGCAACCAGGACCAACTGGCGGGCGTGGTGGCCCATGAGATCGGACATGTGATCTCGCGCCATCACGATGAACGCATCACCCGACAGGCAGGCGCTTCCACGCTGCTGCAAATCGGCGGCGCTCTTTTGGGCTCCCGATATGGCCAAGGTGCGGCCAATGCTGCGGTGCAGGGCGGCAGCGTACTGGCGCAAACCGGATTCCTGTTGCCGGGCTCACGTGCACAGGAAAGCGAGGCAGATGTGGTCGGTCAACAACTGATGGCGCGGGCTGGATTTGATCCGCGCGGCGCCGTGAGTCTGTGGCAGAACATGATCGCAGCAGGCGGCGGCAGGCCGCCGCAATGGTTGTCCACCCACCCCGATCCCCAGGCACGTATCGGTGAACTACGCGCGCGCGCAGAAGGTCTCAGGCCGACCTATGAGCAAGCCCGCGCCTCTGGCCGTAGCCCGAATTGCGGTTAATTAACGCCTGACACGCTATACAGGCATCCCATGACCGCTAGCAGGCGGATATCGACAATCTGTTCTGCTAGCTTGACGACCCCAAATCAGGCTGACCCTCGTTCGAGGGGTAGTGAGAGGTAACACATGAAAAACATGAACATTCCAACCGGGTTGAGCCTTGCGCTCGGCATGCTGTTCTCAACATTCGGCGCAGCACCGGTCGCCGCGCAGGATGGCTACGGCAACAGCGCCCCGCAGAGCATGCGCGCCAAGCGCGATGCCGAACAGGCAAAGAAACAGAAAAAAGAAAAAGGCGACGCGCCGGAAGCCCCTGCGCTGTTTCCCAGCGCAACCCGCCAGCAGCCGGACGCCAAGGCCAGCAGCAAAGCCTTGAAGGGACTGCAAGCATTGCAGGACCAGTACGAGAAGGCCGACTACGCAGGCACCGTTGCGAAGGCGGAAGCTCTGGCAGCAGGCGAAGGAAGTTCGTACGAGAAAGCTTTCGCTTTCCAGCTTGCCGGCAACGCGTCCGCGGACCTGAAAAATGACGCCAAGGCTGCGGAGTATTTCCAGAAGGCCATCGACAGCAACGGCCTTGACAACAACAGCCACTACCAGGTGATGCACAACCTCTCGGCCGTGCAAGTCAGCCTGAAGCGCTATGACGACGCGTTGAAAACATTGGACCGTTTGCTGGCGGAGACCAACTCCGACGACCCCAAATACCAGTCGTTCCGGGGCAGCATCCTGGCCGGTGCAGGACGCAATGCCGAGGCGGCAAAAGTCTATGCCGACGTGCTGGCCAAGAACCCCAACGACAAGAAGATCCTCATGAACGCCGTTGCGACGCTACAGCAGGCCGAACAGTTCGACCAAGCGAACGCCTTGTTGGGCGACGCCTTCAAAAGGGGCTTGTTGACCGAGGCCCGTGAATACCGCGCACTCTATTCGGGCTATCTCAACGCCGAAAACAAGTGGAAGGATGCAGTGCCGGTCATCAACGACGGCGTCGCGAAAGGCATCCTTCCGCAAGATGCCGATCTGGCGAAGGCGTACATGATCGTCGCTCAAAACGCCTACGTCGCAGATGACATCGCACTGGCCGTCGACATGTATGGCAAGGCCGGCCCGATCTCCGCCGATGGCGAGGCCTATCTCAACCTTGCCAAGGTCTACGAATTCCAGAACAAGAAAACGGAGGCCAAGGCTGCCGCGCAAAAGGCCTTGGACAAAGGGCTCAAGAAGCCTGAAGAAGCACGCAGGCTGTTGTCGAAGTAAGCGATTGCGACACAAATGCCGCGGGCCAAGCTGGAACTGGTCCGCGGCATTGGTATAAGCTACGGAGTCCTGCCGCCGTCCAGGCACAGGCCTTTACAATTCACGGCGTAACCACGCCTAGCCCCACTCCCAGAGCCTGCGCATGACGGAAAACCTCGGCAAACACGAGAACAAAAACGACAGCGAAGGACTCAGCTGGCCGCGCATCATTGGGGTCTCGTCTGCACTGGCGGTACATGTCGGCGCATTGCTGTTGTTGCTGGCGCCGATAGCGCCGCCGCCAAGTGACGAAGTGGAAGACGAGCGGGTCGATGTGACGTTTATCGAGCCACCGCCACCGCCACCACCACCGCCGCCGCCGCCGCCGCCGGAAGAGCAGGCGCCCAAGCCGATCAAGGATCTGGTCCCGCCGACGCCGACGCCGTTACCTCCCCCGCCGGATCAGCCACCCATCATTGTCGACACCCCGCGTCCATCGGATGTGCAGGCGCCGCCACCAGCGCCACCAGCGCCACCAGCGCCAGTGGCCTCCATGGAAGCCACTGTCGACATCTCTTCAAAGAATAGAAACCCGCCTAAATATCCACCCGAAGAACAGAGACGGGGTATTGCCGGCACAGTAGTGCTGGTCATCACCGTCGACGCCAACGGTAACGCCACCGATGTCCAGATTGAACAATCCAGCGGCAACCGGAACCTGGATCGCGCCGCGCAGCAGGCGGCACGGCGATGGACATTCAATGCGGCATCCGAAAGCGGTAGGAAAGTCGGCGGCAGGGTGCGGGTGCCAGTCAATTTCACGATAGCCGGCTGATCACGCAACTCGATTCAAATAAGTGTTAAGAAGAGTTCAAACCGTTATAAAAGTTTTTCCATTCCATCCACGAATCCAAAGGTAAGCGTCATGCTGCAGGAAACCACCACCGCTGCTGCGACCGCCGCCGGCACCAACAATGCCGCAGCGCTCCAGCAAA